>JBIIGH010000120.1:0-7444 GCA_044236565.1 Algoriphagus sp.
AGCGGTATCGGAAGAGCAAGTTTTTCTCGTCTCCTTCTTGGTTTCCGGCATATTTATAGGATTCGTTGTTGAGCATGTTTCGGCTCAATACAAAGGTCCAAAAGCCGTTGTCTCGAAACCGCTTCAATTTGGCCCCTGTGGTATAATTCCATTGGGTTTGAACCGGCAATACATTGAGTAGGTAAAGGCGATCATCTTTTTCTTCCTGAGTTTCTTCTTCAGGCGCCTCCTCGTTGAGCACAAATTGGTCGATGGCGCCAATGCCGATGAAGGTCAATTCTGTTTTCTCGTTGATTTTGGTGGTGGTTTTTACCTGAAAATCGTTGAAAGTAGGGAGAAATGGGAGGTTGAGTAATCGAAATAAGCCTTGCAAATAGGATCTTCTAGCCGAAAGAATATAGGTTGTCTTAGGGGAAAGAGGGCCTTCGTTGGAAATTGTGAGCTCGGAAGCGCCCACGGTCAGCTGAGTAGCCATCCGATCTCTTCTTCCTTCCTTCAATTGAAATTCGAAGTAGGAGCTCAGGCCATTCATTCGATTGGCGGGAAACCCACCAGTGATCAAGTCTACATTTTTAATCAAGTTCACGTTCAAGATTCCTGCTGGTCCTCCGGAGGACCCTTGGGTAGCGAAGTGGTTGATGACAGGGACTTCAATTTCGTCTACGAAAAAGCGGTTTTCGTTGGGAGCTCCGCCGCGGATCAGGATGTCGTTTCGGAAGCTAGGGGTGCTTGCTACCCCAGGAAGCGATTGGATCACCCGTGAGATGTCCCGATTTCCTCCTGGATAGCGTTCGATTTCGTTGGTATTGAGTTTCCGAACAGATAGGGGTGTTTCCTCAGAGCGAGTAAATTCACTGCTGACCACCACCTCGCTTAGTTCGGAAGCATCTTCGGTTAGGGTAAAATCCAGTTGGATTGGCTTTGCCAAACTCACTTGAATTTCAAATGCGGTCGAGGATTTGTAGCCTACATAGCTGGCCCGCACGTTGTAAAGTCCTGCAGGAATGTTGCTGATTTCGTAGAAGCCCTCCTCGTTGGTGATGGCACCGAGCTCTGTATTGAGTAGGAGCACATTGGCAAAGGCCACGGGCTGGTTGTTGATGGGATTGGTGATTTTTCCTCGGATTATACCCTGTCCCATACTGCTCAGGGAAAGAAGAAAGAGAAGTCCAAATAGACCGGTGATGCGCATGATGTGGTGTGGGGTAGTGCTTCAAATGGTATAATAGGGTGGGCTAGGAAATTTAAGCCCCCTGTTTTTCTTTTACTCTCCAGAGACGCCACCAAGGCGTGCCGGGGGAGTCGTGGTGCTCAAAGTGGTATCCAAAAAAGTAACAACTGATAAAAGCCCAAAGATGGTTTTTGGACTGTGAGCGGGAATGATGCGCATTGGTCTCTTCCCCCATGTGAGGAAGATAAGTTCCAAAATAAAAGAGCTGCAATGTCGAAAGCCCAGCAGGTACCATCCAAAAGAGAATCAAGTTTTCGGTGGGAAGAACGAGCTTGAGGAGGTTGAAGGTAACTGCCATCAGGAGAAACTGCCAGATAGTGAGGTACTGGAAAATAAAGCTGAGGTACCAGCGGAAAAACTTCCCTGAGGCATGGTAATCCGGATCCTTATCCGTGGCCACGTAGCGGTGGTGTTCGTGGTGCTTGGGAAACAGCTTCCAGTAGAAGTTGTAGGAAAATAAGATCGCGGCGATCCAGCCAGTCACATGGTTTGCTTTTTTATGGCTGGAAACAATGCCATGCATCGCATCGTGTGCCGTGATAAAAAGACCTGTGTAAAGATGCGTCTGGACTAGAATAGCCAAGTAGGTCAAGGGATTTTCCCAGGAAAACTCCCAGGTGAGCAGGAAGGCCAAAGAAATAGCCCAGGCAAGGATAACTCCCCAACCAATCAAAAGACCTTTGGGGTCTACGGAATGTACTGTGGTTTTAGTCTCCATGATGTGGAGATTAGAAGGTTAAAATACGCTCCCGAACTTGCTCCATGAGCCACATGGGTGTGGAGGTAGCGCCACAGATGCCTACACTATCCCCAGGAACAAACCAGTCTGCTTCAATTTGATCTGGATTGGAAACAAAAAAAGTGTGCTCGTTTTTCTCTTTGCAGACATTGTACAGCACTTTTCCATTGGAGGACTTGGTGCCACTTACAAATACAATTTTATCAAACTTTTCTGCAAAGCTTCGAAGCTCTTTGTCGCGGTTAGACACTTGTCTACAGATGGTATCGTTGGTGTTGACCGTGATTCCATTTTCTCGTAAAATCTCGTTGATTTCGTAGAATTTATCCGTGCTTTTGGTAGTCTGACTGTACAGGGTGATGTTTTTGGGAAGATTAGGGATATCCAATTCCGAAATATCTTGAAATACCACCGCCTTATTATTGGTTTGTCCCAAAAGGCCAATTACTTCCGCATGCCCATGCTTCCCGTAGATGTAGATGTTATCCTCCTTATCGAAGGAATTTTTGATGCGGTTTTGAAGCTTCAGCACCACTGGGCAGCTGGCATCGATGAGCGTTAGGTTGTTTTTGATGGACAACTCATAGGTCGAAGGCGGCTCTCCGTGTGCACGGATCAGTACCTTTTCATCGGTGAGTCCATGCAATTCAGTATGGTCAATGATTTTGAGTCCCTTTCGGGTCAATCGGCTGACTTCCTCGTCGTTGTGCACGATGTCCCCCAGGCAATAGAGATAGCCTTGCTCCTCTAGGATTTCTTCCGCCATTTCGATGGCGTAGACTACCCCAAAGCAAAAGCCCGAATGATCATCTATCTGAACCTGTAGGTGTTTCATGCTCATATTAACCACGATTTGGTGAAATTGTTTGCTTACTTCTGAGCCACTCAAAGAAGCTGATGTTCATCAACAACAGGATCATGGAATAAATTAAATCTTCAATAGGCACCGTCCAGATCCGGATTCCTAGATTTTCCGCATTGTTGTAGATCACGACGGGCTCCTCAGTAAGCCCTCCCGTAAGGATGCCGTTGCAAATCATCAGCGGAATGAGGTGTACGAGGTAAGCGAAAATAAAGCGGCCCAAGTACTTTTCTTTGAAGATTAGGTAATGAATCACTAGCGTGAGTGCGCCTACAAAGAAGTTGACCGAAGTGTACCACTTGTCTAGGTGGAGGATGCTCATTACCAGTAGAAATGGAGCCAAAATCCAGACAAAGTACTTTCCGAAAGGAAGAAAATAATCTTTTGGGAAGAAGTAGATCAATACTTCATAAATGAATACGGATGAAAAAGGGACGATAAAGAAAAATAGCCACTCTTCAATCGGGAGGTCTAAGAAGAACCATCCCAGTACATACCTCGAGTTAAATTCCCATACGCCCAAATTGGTAAACCAGATGTCCCAAACGATAAAGAAAGCAGCGGTTCCGAGCATGCCGGGGAACAAGTATTTCCATTGGGTGGCATAGCGGATGCGGCGCTCAAAGGATTGCGCCAATGGGTAGCTGATTGCGAAGAGCAGGACGCCTAGGTACAGGTACTTTTCCATCAGGAGAAGCCCAATTTATTTTCCACATAGCTTCCAAAAAGGAGGGTCAGCTTCTTTGCATTGGGAATGCGCACGCGCTCCTGGGTAATGGTCTCTGGGGGTAGCTTTTTGATCTTATCAAATAGCTTCTGGTAGTACAAGTAAGCCACCTTCACTCCAAGTTTGGCTCCTGCTGGAAGTCCAGCAATCCCAATCAAAGAGTCGTCGAAGTCTTTTTGGATATCTTCTTCGATGAGCGTTTTGACGGAGGTGTCGAAGCGATTGAAATCGACTCCAGGGAAATACACCCTACCCCGCTCCTCGTAATCACTTTTAATATCTCGAAGGAAGTTTACCTTTTGAAATGCAGCGCCCAATTTGCAGGCAGGTTCTCTCAGCCGCTGGTATTCCGCGTCATCTCCTTTGCAAAAAACCTTCAAACACATCAGGCCTACGACTTCAGCCGAGCCATAAATGTATTCGTGGTATTTGGAGTCGTTGTAGGTTTTGAAGTCCAAATCCATTGCCATGGAATGCAAAAATGCTTCGATGAGATCTAGATCTATTTTGTATTCGTTGACGATCAACTGAAAGGCATGCAGTACTGGATTCAACGAAATCTTTGATTCGATGGCCTCGTAGGTGTCTTTTTTGAAGCGGTCCAAAAGCGCTTGCTTGTCCTGATCATGAAAGGTATCTACAATTTCATCTGCATAGCGGACAAAACCATAGATGGCATAGACGGGAAGATGAAACTCTTTCGCTAAGGTTTTTATTCCCAAGGTAAAGCTAGTGCTGTAGCGCTCAGTGATGAGCTTGCTGCACTCCAAGGTAGTTTGGTTATAAAGAGAAATGGCGTCCATCTACGTAATATACCGCTTTGTTTACAAATTGTTTTCTTTCATCACCTCTTTTGCTACAACATGCCCTGAAATCAGGGAGGGAGGAACGCCAGGTCCTGGCACAGTCAATTGGCCTGTATAGTACAAGTTGCTTACCTTTTTGCTCTTGAGACTAGGCTTTAAGATGGCTGTTTGTAGGAGGGTATTGGCCAAACCATACGCATTTCCTTTGAAGGCATGGTAGTCCGACTTGAAATCGTTGTGTGCATAGGATCGTTTGTAGACGATATGCGAACGAATCTCCTGACCCGAGATTTTTTCCAAGCGATCTAGGATCATGTGGAAGTATTTTTCACGCATCTCCTCCGTGTCTTCCAAATCTGGGGCGAGTGGAATGAGTAGAAACAGGTTTTCCATTCCTTCAGGAGCAACCGTTGGATCGGTGATGGAAGGGACAGATGCATAGAATAGTGGCTTTTCAGGCCACCTTGGGTTGGTGTAGATGGCATCGGCATGAGGACCTAGTGGTTCATCAAAGAACAAGTTGTGGTGCCTCAGGTTTTTCAGTCGCTTGTTGACCCCAAGGTAAAAAAGCAAGCTGGAAGGAGCCATCACGCGCTTGTCCCAATAGTCTTCGGTATAGTTGCTGTAGGCAGGATCGAGCAGGTGCTTGTCCACATGGTGGTAATCTGCTCCTGCCACGATGATGTCTGCTTGAATGGTTTCACCCGAACGGAGTACTAGGCTTTGCGCTTTGCCGTTGACTACCTCAATTTTTTCTACTTCAGCATTGTATTTAAACTGGACTCCTTTTTCTTCCGCCAAAGCGACCATGCCTTTGATGATCTCATGCATGCCTTTTTTGGGATACCAGGTGCCTAGCGCAATGTCTGCATAGTTCATTAAACTGTACAGTGCAGGGATGTTATTGGCTGTTTCTCCGAGAAAAAGAACCGGAAACTCCATCAAGCGCACAATTTTGTCGTGCGAAAAATAGCTGCGCACATGCTTGGACATGGACTGGAAGATGTCCATTCGGATCATATCCAAGAGCAGTCGTGGAGAGGCAAACTCAAATAGGGAGCGGCTCGGTCGGTGCACGAGGTCGTGGATTCCCACTTCGTATTTGTATTTGGCTTGGGCAAGAAACTTGTCCAAGTTGGCAGCTGCTCCAGGTTCAATGCCTTCGAGCATGGCTCTGAATTCGTTTAGATCCGCAGGGATGTCGAGCGTATCTTGTTCCCCATAGATGACGGCATAGGAAGGATCCAACCGGATGAGGTCGTAATAGTCCGAGGGCTTCTTACCAAAATTGGCAAAGTAGCTTTCAAATACATCAGGCATCCAGTACCAGCTGGGTCCCATATCAAAAACAAAACCCTGGTGCTCGAACTTTCTCGCTCTGCCACCAGGGGAATCATTTTTTTCAAGTAGGGTTACCGTACAGTTTCCCTTATCTGCCAGGTGTGTAGCTGCGGAAAGGCCGGCAAAGCCGGATCCAATCACTACCACATGTTTTTTAGACATAAAATTAATTTTTGTGCTTGTAGACCATTAGGTCTTCTTTCAATAGCTTGCGAGCAATATGGATTCTATTTTTGACAGTACCAATAGGAATTTGAAGCTTGTCTGCAATTTCATGGTACTTGAATCCTCTAAAGTGCATTAAAAAAGGAGTTCGGTATACTTCGTCCAATTTCTGGATGGCTTCTTGAATGTCATCCATGGTGAAATTACCAAATACACCATTGTCAATCAACGCATCACTGGAATTGATGTAGTGGAGGTTATCGGTAGTATCTACAAAAGTACCTCTTCGTACCATCCGTTGGTAGTTGGTAATGAAGGTATTCTTCATAATCGTGTACAACCATGCCTTCAGGTTGGTACCTTCTGTAAACTTGTCCTTGTTGGTGAACGCTTTCACCATCGTATCCTGCAAAAGGTCATTTGCGTCGTCTACATCACGGGTGAGCTTCATTGCAAAAGGCTTCAAGGAACTTGAAAGCTTTTGTAGAGAGTAGCTAAATTCTAGAGTAGTCATGGCGATGGCGTTTTGTTTAATCAAATCTAGTAACGATTAAACAAAATCCAAGACTTTTGTGGAATTAAAAACAAAAAAGATTAAACAGAAAAAACAATCCTCCCTAATAAAACCAAAAAAAGAGCCTTATTTCATCGCTAAGGCTCTTTTTACAAAAACAATTTTGTTTAAGTGATTCGAAAAAATGTTTAACTATTTCTCTTGAAACACGGGATCAAGTTCTTCCAATAGGTCTTTGATGTCTCGGATGTAACTCATCTGTACGACATTGGTAGGGAAAGTTAGGTCCTGGCCGAGTACTTGGTAGCCAGTAACTAGGATTTGAGCTTGACCAAAGCGTTCCGAAAGCGCATGGATGTACTCTTGTACATATTCCGAGGAAGGTGAAGTCGTGATGACCGTCAACAAATACTCGGGTTGGTGTAATTTGTACACTGCAAGCAGATCGTCATTGGGCGTGCTTTGACCCAAATAGATGACCTTGTGCCCTTTGGATTTGATGAGGTAGCTGGCAAAAAGAATTGAAATTTCATGTAATTCTCCTTCAGGAAGGAAGAGCAAGAATTTTTTTCCGCCGCGTTGTGGGATTTGCCCGTCGATAGCTACTATTAACTTTTGACGTACCAGATTGGAGATAAAGTGCTCCTGAGCGGGATTGATGGCTCCAGTCTGCCAGAGTACCCCGATTTTAGACATAAAAGGGTAAATGACATTGAGCATGGTTTGCTCAAAACCTAACTTTAGAATATTCGTGCTCAGTATTTTGTCAAAGCGCTCCTCATCCATCTCAATCATACAGATCGTCAAGGCATGAATCTGATCGTCATGAGTTAAGGACCTTTCGGTGAGCTTCATTACTTCCTCACGCAACTCGTTGGAGGTCATGGACGCGATTTTGCTGATTTTGACTCCATTGTCATTGAGCAAGGCCACATTCAAGATCAACTTTAAGTCGTCATCGTCATAGAAGCGGATGTTGGTATCTGTCCGTTTGGGTTGCAACAAGTTGTAGCGCTGCTCCCATATCCGAAGCGTATGGGCTTTGATGCCAGATAACTG
>JBIIGH010000121.1:0-7413 GCA_044236565.1 Algoriphagus sp.
CGCGCCTTTCTCGTCCGCCGGGGCGGATTTTCTTCTCGCAAAGGCGCAGAGTCGCAAAGAAATTGTAGTCCACTCCTACTCCGGTCTTGTTTCTCGCATTTAGCTTTTGAAGTTCTTGCCTGCCGGAGGCCTTGGCGGCTTGGCGACTTTGCGCGCCTAACCCGTCCGCCGTGTGAGCCCTCCCGCAATTCTACGGGACAGGCCTGCCTATCGAACCGTCAACCTACTGAATAACTCGACCAGCTTAGGCTAGAGAATTTACCACAAAAAAAGGAGCTACATTTCTGTAACTCCTTTATTCACTATGAGCCCTCCCGCAATTCTGCGGGACAAGCCTGCCTATCGAACCGTCAACCTACTGAATAACTCGACCAGCTAATGCTAGAGAATTTAAAACAAAAAAAGGAGCTACATTTCTGTAACTCCTTTTTTCACTATGAGCCCTCCCGCAATTCTGCGGGACAAGCCTGCCTATCGAACCGTCAACCTACTGAATAACCCGACCAGCTTAGGCTAAAAAATTTAAAACAAAAAAAGGAGCTACATTTCTGTAACTCCTTTTTTCACTATGAGCCCCTTGCCGGGATCGAACCAGCGACCTACTGATTACAAGTCAGTTGCTCTACCAGCTGAGCTAAAGAGGCCTACCTTTATGGTGGTGCAAATATAGAAGGATTGACCTATTCGTCCAAAATCACTCCCTTTATTTTTTTAGATTCAAGCTATCTTACAGATAGTGAGGACCTAAAAATTAAAACTCCTTCAGAATTGTCAGTTTTTTCTTCAGTTTATCAATCTCCTCTTCCGCTTTCTGAATTTTGACATCAAACTGTTCTCTTAACTTATCTGCGGTCTTGGAAGCAGCAAAAAAGTCGAGATTGTTTTTCCAAAGTGTAATGCTGTTTTCCAAATCAGTAATCTGCTTTCTGATTCCGTGCTCCTTTTTATTCAGTGTTTTCACTGAATTTGGATCAGCCTGCAAACGGTTCAGGTTGAGTCTAAACAAGAAATCATCTTTATCACCACCCTTTGCACCAAGCTTTCCTAAATATGCATCAACTGCATCTTTAAACTTAGCCTGAATCTCTTTGATGTTTTTGCGTGGTACAAAGCCAATGGCATTGAATTCGGACACTAAACTACTCAATTGAGATTCATCAAGGCCTTCACCCTTCTTGGTCAACTCCAAAATCTGAGCAATGATTTCAAGCTTTTTAGTCAAATTCGCATCAAACTCAGTATTTGAATCTTTGGTTGAATTTCTTCTGCTCTCAAAAAAGCGATCACAAGCCTCCTTAAATTTCTTATAAAGGGAATCTCTATTTTTTTCTGGAGTCGGACCTAATTTCTTCCACTCCTGCTGCAATTTAACGAGCTGATTGGCCGTTGCTTGCCAGTTTGTGTTTTCCTGTAACTCCTCGGCCTGCTTGATTAATTCCTCAGCTTTCTTCTGATTGGCTGCACGAACCTCATCAAGCTCCTTGAAGAACAAATTCTTGTTGTGGAAGAACTGCTTAAACAAGGTCCAAAAAGCTTTATTAATTTCCTTGCCCGATTCCTTTGGAATGGCACCAATTTTCTCCCACCCTTTTTGAATCTCTAGGATTTCCTTGGTCTTCGTATTCCAGTCCTTAATGCGATCAGCCTTGTATTCACCAAAAGGAGCCAAAATAACAATCAAGGCCTCTTTTTCAACAAGATTCTTTTTGATTACATCTTTTTGACCATCAAAAAACTCTTTTCTACGGTCGTAGATGACATCAGAGGCCGCTTTAAAGCGTACCCAAACTTGTTCTTGCTCCTCACGAGGAACTGGCCCTAGGTGTTTAAACTCCTCATGCAATTCATTTAGCATCCGGATGGCATCCTTAAGATCTTCAACCGATTTTAAGGCTTCAGCCTTCTCACATAATTCTAGTTTACTTTCTAAATTTTTCTTTCGGTCCAACTCCTTCAATTCAAAATAGATGCTTCTATTGTCATAGAAACGGTCCATTAAGGCATTAAAGCTTGCCCAAAGATTTTTGCTCTGCGCCAAAGGAACAGGGCCTATGGTTTTCCAAGTTTCCTGTATGGATTTTACAGCAGCCATACTTAGGGTCGTTTCCTCCCCGTCTACGAGATCCCTCAACTTATTGAGCAATTCTGTTTTGGTCTGTAAGTTTTTCTCTTTTTGTCTTTCTGCTTCTTTACGCAAGAAGCCTAACTGCTGACGGAAATCATTGAAAAGGGAATTGAACTCCTTATCTACCTCAGTTCCTCTGAATGAAAAATCATCTGCAACTCCTCCATCTCCTAAAAATTGCTGCAAAGCCTCCTCACGATCTTTCGTAGAAAGCTCTTCAAAAGCGGACTTTAGTTCATGAACAACCTTGTCTAGCTTAGCAGATACGCCATGAGCTAATTTTTCCTTGAGCAAGTCAAGTAATTCAACTTTAGATAAACCGGATAAATCGATTGGTGCTTGATCCTCTTCGGCAATTGATTCCTCCGATTCTGGATTAACTTCCAGTAGAACCGAGTCCGAATCTACCTGAACAATTTCAGCCTGTGCTACTTCGGATTCGTCCTGAACCGTTACCTCAACAGGAGCAGTGGCTACTTCCTGAGGAGCAGTTGCTTCTGAAGCATCTTCAACTTGAGTTTGTTCCGCAACAATCTTTTTACCTTTTGTCCCTTTTTTAGGGGTTTCGGTCACCTTGTCCTCTTCAGACAGTTCTTTACTTTTCTTGGCCATAAAAAACAATACGTAAACTTAGCAATAGCATCAAAGGTAGGCATTTTGCCTAATTTAATCGTGGGTCAGTTGGATAATTTGATTGAATTTCAAACTCACCTCCCAGTCGCTTCATGAGGGATCTCCACAATTGTTCTGCTGTATTCTCAAAAAGTTCCTGAACAAAGGACTCAGAATAAACTATCCAAGTTTTTTCCGAGAGCTCCTCCTCTAGTTGCCCTGGGCTCCAGCCACTGTAGCCGAGAAAAAAGCGAACTTGACTTAAGTTTAACTTGCCAGAATTAAGCAGCTGAACAAGGGTAGTAAAGCCACCACCCCACCATACTCCATCTCCCAAGTACTTGCTTTCCTCCATCAGCTGAACCCCAAAATAAATAAAATGAAGCGTATTTTGTTCTACTGGACCTCCAACAAATACTTCAGCATCTAAGAAATCGAGCCCATTAACCAAGTCACCCAAGTTTAAAATGGAGGGCTTATTCATCACAAAACCGATACTACCGCTTCCCTCCTCGTGTTCACAAAGCAATACCACAGCTCTGCTAAAATTTTCATCTTGCAAAAATGGTTCTGAAAGTAACAAGCTTCCAGGTTGAGGCACCTGATTCCTATGCTGCTTCATGTAGATAAGTAGTTTAAGATTCATTAAATTTAATTTTTGGTAGGGGAATGCCAAATCCAGACGCCATAAATTTTACTTCAAACTAGTGCCACCTATGATACTTGCCGACATTAGAAAGGATTATTGCCTCAGATCATTGGAAATTCAGGACGTAGCAACTGATCCCCTGCTTCAGTTTCGTCATTGGATGCAAGAAGCGATTCAAGCAGAAGCCTTAGAAGTAAATGCCATGTGCCTCTCCACTATCTCCAAAGATGGTTTTCCCAATTCTCGAATTGTGCTTTTGAAGGAACTAGACCAAGGGTTTGTTTTTTTTACAAACTACGATAGTTCGAAAGGAAAGGAGTTGGCAGCATCTCCAAAGGCTTCCCTCAACTTTTTCTGGGCAGAAATTGAGCGACAGGTTCGGGTGGTCGGTACCATCAGCAAAATCAGTGAACAAGAATCAGATACCTATTTTTTTTCGAGACCATTCAGTTCACAGATTGGAGCCTGGGCATCCCCCCAAAGTCAAGAGATTGCGGATCGAACCGTCATTGAAGATTCTCAAAAAAGGTTGGAGGAAGAATTTAAAGTGAATTCAATTCAAAGACCCGCACATTGGGGTGGATATCGTCTGACACCACATCGTATCGAATTTTGGCAAGGGCGACCTAGCCGATTGCATGACCGTATTTGTTACGAATTGGAAGGAGAAACGACTTGGAAAAAAGTAAGGTTGGCTCCTTAATTACTTCAGATCAAAAAGGTCAGAAACACCTATAAATCGCTCTACAGTAAATCCTTCTCCATACTTCACTTGAATCCGGTGACCTAACTCGCGTGCCCTAGATTCAATGAAGGGTAAAAACTCAGGCGAAGAAATAAAGCTTGCGGGTTCCTGACTTTCTGGATTGTAAAACTGAGATCCAAAAGCAGCAATACTTGCTACCTTTTTGTCCCAAAATTCGGAGATATCTACAATGAAGTCAGGTGCTATGTAGTTGTTCTGAATGTAATGGTACACAAACTTGGGGCGCCAAGCTGCTTGCTTCACCCCTTCATTAAAGGTTTCTATTTTACTCAAGCCACTCATAAAACAAGCATTCGTAGCTAGAGACGAACCCTTCCCATGATCAGGGTGGCGATCGGAAATAGCATTTGCAAGTACGATCTCCGGCTGATACTTACGAATCACTTGAATCAGCTGCAATTGATGTTCCGTATCGTCCTTAAAAAATACATCTTTGAAGCCCATATTCTCTCGGGCTGCAAGACCTAGTATTTCTGCAGCATGCGTAGCTTCCTGAAGTCGTAGTTCCGGCGTACCTCTGGTCCCCATCTCTCCATGCGTCAAATCCACGATCCCTACTTTATTGCCTTTCGCTACTTGGGAAGCAATCGTTCCAGAGCAACCTAATTCTGCATCGTCGGGATGCGCAGCAAATACAAGGATGTCTAATTTTAGCATATGCGGAAAGTTATTTGACGCGTAAACTCTGTCCTATTCGCAGTATTGATCGAGTAGATATTCCATTTAGCCTCGTGATCTGAGAAATGCTTACTCCATATCGTCTGGAAATGGAACCCAAGTTTTCCCCTCGCTTCACGCGGTGGTAAGCGGCAGCTCTGGCTTTGGCGATATGACCAAACAATTTCTTATCAACCAATAATTCTCGTTTAAAAATTTGATTTTTTTCAAAATCATAGACGATTTCAGGATCAAAAACCAAGCCCCTGTAGCGCAATTCATAATGCAAATGCGGACCTGTACTTCTCCCCGTTGATCCACCCTTACCCAATAAATCACCTGCAAGCACTTCGTCGCCTACTTCCATGACATGCTTGGATAAATGGCCATAGAGCGTTTCTAATCCGTTTTTATGTCTTACTACGTAGTAATAGCCGTATCCATAACGATCGTACCCTTTTACGCGAACAATTCCATCAAAAGTGGAATAAACCGCATCGCCAGTGTTCAAATCCAAATCCACGCCTCCATGCATCCTTCCCCATCGTGGACCAAAACGAGAATTGACAAGTACATCGGTCATCGGCATTTTCCAGGATTCCCCAATTTTCTCATCGTATAGTTTCAAGACCAAACTGTCCTTAAACTCTCGAATGTCAAAATTGTAGATATCTACTTTTTTGGTATCCCAATTCGAGAAATATTCAAAAGCAGTAATCCAGACACTATCCACAAGAATCTGTTCAGACGTTGCTATAACCTCATTGGAGGGAGCCCAATCCATGGAAAAAGGATCTTCACTTATAATCGAACGGATTCTTTCCAAATCGACCGTATTTTGAAAAAGTAGGGAATCTGTTTTGTTGGATAAAGTTTGCAAATAGCCTACTTCATCAAACTGGCGCAGCTCAATATTTAATCGTTTGGAACTTGAGTTTTCACCAGAAGGATTTTTCTTGATAATCTTTGGAAACCCTTGTGTAAGTTCCTTTAAATCAAAGTTTTTCTTCTCATTGGAAGTCTTAGGTACTACCTGCGCATGCGCTTGCATCAGCCCTAAGCTAAAAGCTATTCCAAAAAAAAGTATCCAAACTAAACCCCTCATCAATTGCATTTAATGACTTTCAAGTGCTGCTAGGAAACGCTCTGCGTCCAAAGCAGCCATACATCCTGTTCCTGCAGCAGTTACAGCCTGTCGGTAAACATTATCCTGTGCATCTCCACAGGCAAAAACCCCTTCCACATTAGTTTTCGTCGTGCCAGGAATAGTTTTGATGTATCCGGCAGCATCCATTGTGATGAAATCCTTGAAAATTTCCGTGTTGGGTTGATGACCTATAGCAACAAAGAAGCCAGAAATTGAAATCTCTGAAACTTTTTCTGTTTTTGTATTCAAAATTCGCATTCCTTTTACCTCATCCTCGCCCAGAATCTCCTGAGTCTCAGTATTCCAAAGGATTTCGATCTTTGGATTATTTTTTACACGATTCTGCATGATTTGAGAAGCTCTCATTTCATCTCTACGCACGATCATGTAGACTTTGGAACAAATATTGGCCAAGTAGGAAGCTTCTTCGCAAGCGGTGTCTCCCGCCCCTACAATGGCAACTTCTTGTCCTCTAAAGAAAAATCCATCACAAACTGCACAGGCAGAAACTCCTCTCCCGTTGAGACGCGTTTCACTCTCAAGTCCTAGCCATTTGGCAGAAGCTCCAGTGCTAATCAATACAGTGTCTGCAAGTATTGTTTTTTGATCGTCTACAATAACCTGATGTGGGCGTGCACTAAAGTCAACCTTAGTCACTAGGCCATAGCGAACTTGTGTACCAAATCGTTCCGCCTGCTTTCTAAAGTCTTCCATCATCTCTGGCCCCATAATTCCTTCTGGGTAACCTGGATAATTTTCTACATCCGTGGTGATGGTCAATTGACCGCCCGGTTGGCCACCCGTATATAAAACTGGAGACATGCCTGCACGTGCAGCGTAAATGGCAGCTGTATAGCCAGCAGGCCCTGATCCAATGATTAATACTTTAACGTGTTCGATTTCTTGATTCATCTTAAGGTCGTATTAGGGCAATAGTTTAAAAGAATGCAGCTCCAACTTCTAAAGAATGGAAACTGAAAGTTAAAATTTTAGAAACAAAAAAGGGGGCAAAAGCCCCCTTTTAAATTTTATCCTAAATATGGTTTGAGGGTTTTGCTACGGGAGGTATGCCTCAATCTTCGAATTGCTTTTTCTTTGATCTGCCTTACTCGTTCACGTGTCAGGTTAAACTTCTCTCCAATTTCCTCTAGGGTCATGGCATGTTCACCATTCAATCCAAAATAGAGGGTGATTACATCTGCTTCACGAGAAGTAAGTGTAGACAAGGCACGTTGAACTTCCTTACGCAAGGAGTCGTTCATCAACCCATCGTCTGGCTTTTCGTCTCCATCGTTTTCCAAGACATCCAAAAGGCTGTTTTCTTCACCTTGAACAAATGGAGCATCCATTGATACGTGGCGACCAGAAATCTTCATGGTATCTACTACCTCGGAAGCAGACACTTCAAGTACTTCTGCCAGTTCCTCTGGAGATGGCTCACGCTCAAACTTTTGCTC
>JBIIGH010000122.1:0-7407 GCA_044236565.1 Algoriphagus sp.
CCTTTGTAGAGGAGGAACTTGTTTCCGAGATTTTTGACGGCCAAGAAGACGAGGTAGAAGAATCAGCGATTGAAGCTACGCAAGAAGAGGAGGAATTTGAAGAAGAGGAAGAGGATGACGAAGATGACTTTATTGAAGAGGAGGAGGAGTTTGAAGAGGAAGAGTTTGAAGAGGAAGAAGAGGTTCTTGAAGAGGAACTAGAGGCAGAAGATGATGAGGAGTATGAAGAAGAGTTTGAGGAGGAAGAGGAGCTAGAAGAGCGCGCAGAATTTCATGCCGAAGAGGAGGTAGAAGAGCCGGAGGAGCCAGCATCCGATACAGGGGAGCAAAAGAAAGAAGAAGACAAACCTTCTTCGGGTTCATTTTTCGATCAATTCGACTAATGGGGAAGGTAGTACTGGAGGGAATGGAGTTTTTTGGGTACCATGGCGTGTATCCAGAAGAGAATCTGCTGGGCAACCGGTTTCGGGTAGACTTAGAGCTCCAGACCAATTTTCAGGTAGCCATGGAGACCGACCGTCTGGAAGGAACCATTGACTATGCGCAGCTCTACAACCTGGTGAAAGCCCGTATGGACCAACCGGTCAAGTTGCTGGAGCATTTGGGTTATGGCATCGTTCAGGACATTCGAGCTGCTTATCCTGAAGTGAACCATATCTGCATTACCCTCAAAAAGCAGCAACCTGCCATCGGAGGTCTGGTTGATTTTTCGGGCGTAACCCTTTCCTATCCGGAAGATTTTTCCTGAGTAAGTCATGTATACCCGAGCGGAACTATCAAAAATCCGAACGGAATTTTGGATTGCTTTTGGGCAATACATGAAGCCCGTTCCCAATGCCTATGGCAGAAGAACCAATTGGCCCAATTACAAAACTGGGGTAAAGGATGTCTACTTCCGCATGCGGGCTGAGCGAGATTATGCATCCATTGGGATTGAAATGGGGCATGCAGACCTAGAAATGCAGGAGCTGGTGCTCGATCAATTCAGTCAACTAAAAAAAATTCTTCAAGGATGCTTGCAAGAGGAATGGACCTGGAAGCTGCATGTAGAAAATGAGCAGGGTCAAATCATCTCCAAAATAGAATACGTCCTGGAAGGAGTGAATGTGCTCGATTCGGAAGACTGGCCTCGCATCATTTCTTTTCTCAAACCTCGTATTATCGCACTAGATGCGTTTTGGGATCAGGTCAAGCCTGGATTTGAGGATTTTTGAGACCGGGGATCCCCAGGGCCTAATCAATGTTGCTTATTGGTCGTGCCGCTTGGGAATACTTGGGTTGATAAAGGTAAAACCTCTTGCCTCGTCTCCCTCAAAAAAGTCAATCTGCATTCCCATCAAAAACATAAAGTGTTTTTTCTCAATCAACACTGGAATGCCCTGGACTTCAAACTGCTGATCCTCAGGTTTGGCCTTGTCGAAGCCTAAAGCATAAGACATGCCTCCGCAACCCCCACCTTTGACACCTACCCGAAGAAAATAATCGGCTGGAATATTTTTGGTTGCTAGGATGTGCTTGATTTCACTCGCTGCTTTCGATGAAATATCAATTGGGATCAACATGGTATAGGAAGCAACTAGTAAAGAATAAATTGAATGTTGTATACAAAATTAGCCGATTAGACAGTTTTATAGCAACTCAGAATTACAGATATTCGAATTAAAATTTGGACATGGACTACCTACTTGAACTTTTGAAAATTTTGCTTCCAGCCGCCGCAGTTTTGTATGGCATGTATTTGGTGGTAGTTTCTTTTTTATCCAAGGAACAAGAGAAATTAAAGTTGGATCTACGTACCCAGCAAGCGCAAGTGGTGCTACCCATTCGGCTTCAAGCAGCTGAGCGACTCTGTTTGTTGCTGGAGCGCATTACTCCGGCTCAGGTGATCCGAAGAGCAATTCCTGGGCAGTTTTCTGCAGAGGAACTGCACCATCACTTGATTTCAGAGATTCGTGAAGAGTTTAACCACAATGCTAGCCAGCAGGTGTACTTCTCTGAAGATACCTGGGATGCTGTTCGAATCGCCGTGGAGGAGGTCATCTCACGCATCAATGTGAGCCGTCAGCAATTGAATGAATCCGCTTCTGGAGTAGATCTTGCAAAGGTGGTATTGACTCAGTCCTTTGATCGCCAAAACGATCCCATTGCCTTGGCGATTCGCAAAGTGAAAGCTGAGGTCAGCCTCTATTTTTAATCCCTATTTTCTTAGTTGATAGTCCCATTTGAAGGAAAAGAACAAGTCTAAGTTTTGTTGATATGGTCTTTTCTGAACCAAATTCTAAGGGTCTAGGTTGCAAGTCAAATCCATACCATGAAATCGTTGCGTTATCCTATAACCTCAGAATTGCTAGCAGGAGGATTTTCCTACCCCGAGTTCGTTGAATTTACAGAACAGCTCATTCAGGAGAATCGTACCACGGGTGCCAATCAAAGCGAAGAATACCTCGCCTACACGCGCATGTCCTTGCAGCGAATGGTTCGCTGGAATAAGACGAGCAAGGTGTCAGAGGAGTTGGAGTTATTGGTGAAGAAGGTCAATCAGCCACAGGTATGGTTGGTGATTACGGAAGCCTGGTGCGGAGATGGTGCCCAATCGATACCACACTTGGCTAAGCTTGCAGATCTGAACCCACTTATCACACTCAAGATAGTATTTCGAGATGAGCATCCGGATTTGATGGATGCTTACCTGACGAATGGGAATCGATCTATTCCCAAATTGGTAGCCGTGACTGCGGACTTACAGCAAGAGTTATTTACCTGGGGGCCCAAACCCAAGTACCTGCTTGATCGGCATGCGGCATTCAAGCAAAATTCAGGTGGTCTTACTTATCCGGAATTTTTAGAGGAGATTCACCTCTGGTATGCCAAAAACAAACAGAAAGACCTCGAAAGTGAAATCTATCCATTAATTTCTTCAACTTTGATTCCATGACGATTGCTTTGATTTCTGGAACCTCAGGATTGGTGGGGATGCAGTTGCTGCATCAACTCCTTCGTAATGCAGCTTACAGCTATGTGATCAGTGTGGGGCGGAGGAGCCTTGCCTTGAAGCACGAAAAACTTCTCCAAATCGATGGAGACATGCCTAAGTTAACTTCTTGGGCTTGGGAAGATCAGATCAATGCCCAGTCTTTGGGAGGAGCCTACCAGCCTTTGGTACTTGCCTTGCAAGAAAAAAAGGTGGAGGTGCATGCTTTCTGTAGCCTGGGTACGACCATCAAGCAGGTGGGGTCCAAGGATAAGTTTTACGCAGTAGACCACGATTTGGTGCTTGAGTTTGCCTCTTGGTCCAAAAAATTAGGAGCGTCCAAGTTTTTGTATGTCTCTGCGATGGGAGCGAATTCACAGTCTTCTATTTTTTACAACCAAGTAAAAGGCAAGACGGAAGAGGATTTAAAGGCACTAGGATTCACCTATTTAGGTCTATTTCGTCCTTCCTTGCTATTGGGAGCTCGCCATGAATTTCGTTTTGGTGAGCAAGTAGCTACCTATTTTATGATGCCCTTGACTTGGCTCAAACTTGGGAAAAACATTCGTCCCATTCGGGACCATGTGGTAGCCAAAGCCTTGGTGAATGTGGCGCTAAGCGATTCAAAAAGCAGTGTGGACTGCTTTCTATCTGGTAAAATGCAAGAATTAGGCGCATGATTGCAGTCATTCAACGAGTTTCAGAGTCCTCGGTGAGGATTGATGGAAAAGTTAAATCTGAAATTGGAACGGGTTTGTTGGTGCTTTTGGGAATCGAAGAGGCGGATGGGAGAGAAGACATCGAATGGCTAGCCAAGAAAATTGTCAACCTTCGGATTTTCCCCGATGAACAGGAAGTGATGAATAAGAGCCTACTCGATGTGGGAGGAGAATTGTTGTTAGTATCACAGTTTACCCTCCATGCAAGTACCAAAAAGGGCAATCGGCCTTCCTACATCAAAGCTGCCCGACCTGAGATAGCACTACCCTTGTACGAGCTAGCAATCACCGTTTTTGAAGCAGAACTGGGCAAAGCCATCGGTACAGGCTCCTTTGGGGCAGACATGAAGGTAAGTCTAATCAACGATGGACCCGTTACCATCCACATGGACACCAAAAACAAGGTTTAATCTCTTCAGATTAGTCCAACCAATTTCAGGCATGGTCATTAGGTCAACGGTCGACAGACCACGGACCACAGCAAGTTCTACTGCAACAAAACTTCTGCCTTTGGTGATTTTTTAAAGGGATGCGACCTTTTGAAACTAATTTGGGATCACTTGGCTTAGAAGTGCTTCCAGCCTTGGGCTTTGATTTGCACTGCGGTGCCACTTTTGGTAACCAGGAATTTCCCTTCTTCTGCTTTCGTAATGTGCCCAATAAAATGCACATCGGGGTGTTTTTCCAGTTTGGCGAAATCCTTCTGATCAATCGTAAACAGCAATTCGTAATCCTCTCCGCCATTCAGGACGCAGGTGATGGGATCTAAGTTGAGTTCCACGGCCGTGTCAAAAGTTTGCTTGTCGATGGGAAGCTTGTCTTCGTAAATGGTGGCTCCCACGCCTGAGGCCTTGCAGAGGTGGAAAATCTCAGAGGCTAGTCCATCCGAAATATCGATCATGCTGCTAGGTACCACGCCTAATTCTCGAAGCTCGTGGATGATGTCCATACGGGCATCGGGACGGAGTTGACGGCCAGTCACAACGGTGTATTTTTCCAGTTCAGGCTTCATGTCTGGATTGGAGAGGTAGACTTGCTTTTCTCTTTCCAAGATCTGTAGTCCTACCAGTGCCGCACCGAGGTCACCGGTCACACAGAGAATGTCATTTTCTTTGGCACCTGATCGATAAGAGAGTTGCTCTTTTTTGGCCTGACCCATAGCGGTCACAGAGATCACAAGTCCCGAACGTGAGGCGGTGGTATCTCCACCCACCAAATCCACCCCGTACTGCTCGCAAGCGGCGTAAATCCCTTCGTAAAGTGCTTGAACAGCTTCTACCGAAAATCGATTGGATAGGGCAAGACTTACTGTAATCTGTGTAGGAATGGCATTCATGGCAGCAATGTCGGAGACATTTACCGCTACAGCCTTGAAACCTAAGTGAGGGAGTGGCGTGTAGGCAAGGTCAAAATGTACCCCTTCCAAAAGTAAGTCGGTGCTCACGACAGTTACCTGATCCCCTGCATCGAGTACTGCCCCATCGTCACCAATTCCCTTCAGTGTGGATGGATTTTTGATTACCACACCTTTCGCGAGCTGGTCAATTAAGCCAAATTCTCCTAATTCACTTATTTCAGTTCTTTTCTCAGACATGCTTTTTGGATTTGTAGCGCTAAAAGCTCTTAATTAGTTGGGGGTGATTTTTAAGAATTGGTTGGGTTGGGATCTGCTTGACACAATTCCACCAGCACGCCGTTTGTGCTCTTGGGATGTAGAAAAACCACGATTTTGTTGTCGGCTCCTTTTTTGGGAACCTCATTTAAAATCTCAAAACCTTCGGCTTTCAGTCGGGACATCTCAGCATAGATGTCTTCCACATCAAAAGCGATGTGGTGGATGCCTTCTGATTTTTTTTCGATGAATTTGGCGATTGGGGAATCCAGTGAACTGGCTTGAAGCAACTCGATTTTGGTGTGGCCCACTTGAAAAAAGCTGGTTTCAACCCCCTCGGAAGCAACAGTTTCTGATTTGTAGGGTGCCTTGCCTAGCAGCCTTTGAAAGAGTTCATTGGATTTTTTTAGGTCGGCAACCGCAATTCCAAGATGTTCGATTTTCCTCATGCCATTAATTTGTATCTTTGCCTGAATCTTTTTCTTCTCGAAGTAGTTTAAAAGGGGAGAAGTGACCAACCAAAGCGTAAAGATATAAAGATATGATCACCGTTTCTGACAAAGCCAAAGAGAGAATTCTTGAATTGAAGAAAGAAGAGGGGAGAATGGAGCAAGAGAACATTCGTGTTTCCGTGAAAGGGGGAGGCTGTTCGGGCTTGATGTACGAATTGGGCTTTGATGCGCAATTGGCAGATAGCGACCATGTATTTGAAGACAAGGGGGTCAAAATTTTGGTGGACAAAAAAAGCCTCTTGTATTTAGTGGGCACAACCTTGGAGTTTTCCGATGGGCTTAATGGAAAGGGATTTCAATTTGTAAATCCCAATGCGAGCCGCACCTGTGGATGTGGGGAAAGTTTCTCCGTCTAAGCGACCCAAAATAGAATAAGGAAAGCAGCTCCAACGAGCTGCTTTTTTTGTGAGTAGCCTCAAAATATATCTGTTTGGCGACCCCATTTTTTAGGGCATTGCTTACCTTTGCTCCCGAATAATTCGACACATCCCCATGGAAACACCCATCAAAACCATCCCTTTAAATGATCTTCACGCGGCTTTAGGAGGCAAAATGGTTCCTTTTGCAGGCTACATGATGCCAGTTCGCTACAGCTCAGACATCGAAGAGCATCTTTGCGTTCGTCAAGGAGTAGGTGTTTTTGATGTGTCCCATATGGGTGAATTTTTTGTGGAGGGTCCTCAGGCTTTGGCACTGATCCAGAAAGTGACCTCTAACGATGCTTCCACCTTGGTGATCGGTCAGGCGCAGTATTCCTGCTACCCCAATGCAGATGGAGGAATTGTAGACGATTTGATTGTTTACAAAATGGCAGAGGAAAAATACATGTTGGTGGTCAATGCCTCCAATATTGATAAAGACTGGGCTTGGATCAACACACACAATACCATGGGTGCAAGTCTTCGCAATGCCTCAGACGACTATTGCCTTTTTGCCGTGCAGGGTCCGAAAGCTGCTGCAGCGATGCAGTCGCTGACATCGGTATCGTTAGCAGACATTAAGTTTTATCATTTTGCGATCGGCGATTTTGCGGGCATCGCGGACGTGATTATCTCAGGCACAGGCTACACAGGTGCGGGAGGTTTTGAGATTTATGTGAAAAATGCAGACGCAGAGCTGGTTTGGAAAAAGATTTTTGAAGCTGGTGCATCGTTTGGTATTCAGCCGATTGGCTTGGGTGCCCGAGACACCTTGCGTCTAGAGATGGGTTACTGCTTGTATGGCAACGATATCACCGATACCACTTCGCCCATTGAGGCAGGTTTGGGTTGGATTACCAAATTCACCAAAGACTTCACCAATTCTGAAGCCTTGAAGCAACAAAAAGAAGCAGGGGTAAGTCGCAAGTTGGTCGGATTCATCATGCAGGAGCGAGGTATTCCTAGAGGCCATTATCCGATCGTGGATGCTGCTGGAGAGGTGATTGGCGAAGTTACTTCCGGTACACAGTCTCCAAGCATGGGTCTAGGCATCGGGATGGGGTATGTACAAACCGCCTTCAGCAAGGTGGGAACTGAGATTTACATCCAGGTCCGAAACAAAAACCTAAAGGCTCAAATAGAAAAATTCCCGTTATACAAAGGTTAATGCGAT
>JBIIGH010000007.1:0-25072 GCA_044236565.1 Algoriphagus sp.
AGGCAGGATCCAGCGCATCGAGATAGGGAACTACTTGTTCCTTGTAGGGAATGGTTACCGAAAGGCCTTCCAGGCTAGACTCTCGATCCAGGAGTTGGGGAAATTCGGAGATGCTTTCAATGGGGTAAAGTTCAAATTGGCAGCCTTGGATTCCTTCGCGATCAAACTTTTCCGTAAAGTACTTTTTGGAAAAAGAATGCCCCAAAGGATATCCAATCAAGCCAAATTTTCTCATCCTTGCTGCAGTTTACTTGCAAGCCACTCAATAAAAATGACGAGCCCAATTCCAAAGAAAAATGCCCCTACAGCCCAGCCAATTTGGGGGGCCTCACCTACCTGAAGAAGGTACTCTTGGGGGAGAATATTTTCTGTTAAAAAGGGTTTCTGCTCTCCACTTGAGGAAGTTCTCCAAGAAGTCACGAGCTTCCAAGGCCACAGTTCATTGACCGAACCTAACATAAATCCAGAGAGTAGGCCGATGGTGGCTGTATGAAATTTCCTTAGCAAGTAGGACACCACTCTGCTGAAGGATAGAATTCCGACGAGACAGCCTGAAGCAAACAAGGCAAGTGTAAGGATGTCCTTATCCAATACTGCCTGAAGGATGCGCTCGTATTGGCCTAGAATCAACAGGATAAAACTTCCACTAATCCCGGGCAAAATCATGGCACAAATGGCGATGGCTCCTGCCACAAAAGTAAACCAATAGTCATCAGGGGTGGTGGTTGGCGGCAAATTGGTCACCCACCACGCAAAGGCGGTTCCCGCGGCAATTGCCACAACTACGCCCAGGTTCCATTTCTTTATTTCTTTTAAAATCAGAAAGGCAGAGATCAAAATTAAGCCAGAGAAAAAGGACCAGAGTGGAATGGGGTGCTCCTCCATTAAGTAGGTAATCACGCGAGAAAGTGTAAAGATGCTGGTCATGATCCCTGTCAAAAGACTCAACAGAAAGTTGCCATTGACACGGAGGTAGAATTCCTTGATTCGGAAGGATTTCAACAACAACAAATTGTTGATGTTAAAGGCATTGATGCTATCCAATAGTTCCTGATAGATGCCCGCGATAAGTGCAATTGAACCTCCAGAGACGCCAGGAACGATATCTGCGGCACCCATGGCCAAGCCTTTGAGGTAGGTTAACCCGTATTTTTTAACTGTGTCCATACTGAAAAAGAAAGGCTGAAAGAACGTCTTTCAGCCAAATTAATTACAATTTGATTTCTCCAAGAAAATGATCAAACGTGTCTCCACGAAGGCCCAATCGAATGGTTTCCAATGGAATTACCTCTGAAGGACTGATGTTGCCCAAGTTGACATTGGCTCCAAGCAACTTAATAAACCAGACTTGCTGGGATTTTTGTGGAGCTTCCCAGATGATTTTATCTTCTGGTACTTGCGTCAAAATTTCTTCCACAAGTCCCTGACGTACTTCACCAGAATCACGGAAAAGGCCTACATTTCCTCCTTCACGTGCTTCGCCAATCACTTTCCATGCTCCCGCAGCTAGTTCCGTTTGCATCTGCTCAATCCACTTGTAAGGAGGAATGATCTTAGCGGCATCCTTGGATCCGACCTCAGAAAGCACCGTCACTTGCTTCGCAAGCTCGTGAATGTATTCACATTTTTTATCGTGGTTGAGGGAAATGGATCCGTCCGATACCTCTGCGTAGCGAAGTCCAAAAGTGTCCAATACTCTGCGGTAGTCGTCAAATTGGCCGCGTACAATAAATGCTTCAAACAAGGTGCCTCCAAAATACACTGGAATTCCTGCCGCCTCGTATACGGCAATTTTTTCTTTCAATCGCTTGGTGACATAGGAAGTGGCCCATCCAAACTTCACAATATCCACATAGTCGGCGCAGCTATCTACAAAGTCCTCTGTTTCCCGTAGGCTAAGTCCTTTGTCCATAGCCATGGTAAATCCCGTGTTACGAGGCTTTTCAGTCCGTACGGGGAGATTCTTCAGCACGTAATTCATTTGCTAGGTTTTAAGGTGTCGAGCTGGGATTTTCATCCCGAAACTGGGCAATGATCTTGTAGATAGCCTTTTGCTTTTGCAATTCTGGCATCAACTCATACAGGAACGTATGCCTATCAAAGTCCAAAGTTAATGCATTTTCCAAATATGTGAAGGCTTCCTTGTATTTCCCCATTTTGACGAGGTAGACTACCAGACGGTAATAGAGTTCAGCCTCTTCTGGTAATTCTTCGATTCCTTCACGGACGACATCGATGGACTCCTCAAACCGATTTTGCTCGAAATAAATAATCGACAAATTGACGTAGGCCTCCATGATCCCCGGCTCCAAATTGATTGCCTCTTCGTAGGCATCGGAACTGGCCTGCATGTTGCCGAGATTAAACTCTGCATCTGCCAATCCTACCCAATAGTTTGCGTTGTCCTTGTTGAGGTGAATGGCTTTCTTGAAATAATGAATGGCCTCAAAGAATTTATCTTTCTTCAACATGCACATTCCAAGCCCAAACCAAGCGTCGTCGTATTCCTCGTCCAGCTTGGCGGATTTTTTAAAGTATTTGAATGCCTCATCGATCTTGCCTAACTTCTCGTAGGCCGCTCCCATGTAGCAGCAATTCTCTGCATTGGCCCCTTCACAATTGATGGTGTTTTGGTAAGCTTCCAACGCTCCTTCAAAATTGAGGGTATTCATCAGTGAATTTCCCATATTGAAGTGCGCCGAAGCAAAGGCATCGTCTATAATTAGGGCGTATTCGTAGGCTTTGATCGCATCCTCAAATCTACCCAAGCGATTGTATACCACCCCTAGGTTGTACCAAGCGCCAGCCGAATAGGGGTCTTGATCAATAAATTCCTGATAAAAATCCAAAATCTCATCAAAGGACCCCTCTTCTTCGGTGATCATGGCCAGCTGAAAGAGGGCATCCTCATGGTTGATGCGGTTTTTGACGGCCTCCTTGAAGTAAAAACTTGCTTTGGTATTGTCTCCTTTGGCGCGAAACAAATTGCCCAAGGAATAAAATACCTCTGCTTTGTCCTCTGCCATGGGCAAGTAATTTTCGAGTAAGTCGATACCTTCTTGAAAATTTCCTGCTAAAATCTGCGCATTGGCTAGAGCCAATACAATGTCCTCGTTATTCGGTGAAAGGTTGTTGAGCTGCTCCAAAATCTCCAAGCCCTCATCCAACTCATCGTTAAAAATAAGGCACTGGGCTTTCTGAAGACGGATTTCTACAGAGAAAGGAAATTTCTCCAAGGCATATTCTGAGGCGCGAAGTGCCTTTAAGAATTTTTGCTGATCAAAGTAAAATCGGATGATGTCCTCCAATTCCTCCTCTTCGAAATACAGGTCCATGTTGGACTTTAGTGAATCTTCAAATCGCTCGACGAGCTTTTTGTCTTCTTCCCAGTCGTGGTCGTGATCTCCGGTCATTCGGTAGTGCTAAGATTCATTTAAGATACCAAATTTTTGGTTTTTCGAAAATCCCAATGTGATTTTTTCGTGATTTTAAAGTGATCAAAGGATGAACTTTTCTCCAAGCCCATGCTTCTCAACGCGGAAGAAAGAAAATAAGTTTTAGCGATCCGATTTTGCCCATTCCAAGGTTTCCTGGATTGTGCGGTATTCAAAGCCAAGGTATTCCGCTACCTTTTGATTGCTGTACCGCGTTTTGCGCTGGGCATTCTTTGCCACCTGGGCTGTTAAAGGCAGCTTTTTACCGACCAACCAAGACAAGCCCTTCAGGATTGGAAATCCCCAAGAAATAAGCCAGTTGGGCAGCTTGGTTTTGGGTGGAACTCCTCGTAGAACTTGTGCTGCCTGCTGAAAAAACTCCTCGTAAGGCATGCTCTCCTTGGACAAAACAAATCGTTCTCCCCAAGCCCCTTTTTCAACCAAGGCACGCGTAATCGCTGCCGCATCCCGTACATCGATGTAATTGAGATTGCCTGCAGGAAAAAACACGGCTCCATTTAGTACCGCTTGATACAGATTTCCACTACTCCGAGTGTAAGAAATCTTGCCTAAAACCACGGCTGGGTTGACCACCAAAACTTCCAAGCCCTCTTGCTCTCCCCTCCAGACTTCCAGCTCGGCTTTGTATTTGGACAAGGCATAAGCAGTAGGATTTGGGACATCCACCCAAATGGATTTTTCATCGTATTCTTCTTGGTCTGGAACCTGACCCAAGGCTGCAACGGAGCTGACGTATACCAACTTGGGCACACCTGCTGCAAGGAGCGCATTCACCACATTGACTGTACCTTGATGATTTACTTGGAAAAGTGCCCGCTCGTCTTGGGGCAAAAAAGAAACTTTTCCTGCAGCATGGATCACTAGATCCATCCCTTCCACGGCTTCCAAGATTGAATTAAAATCCAACACATCCCCTTCATGCCAGTGAATACCCAGTCCATCGAGATCCACCGCTCCGAGATCAGCATTCGCACGCTTCAAGCCATGAATACTTCCTAGGGCGCTGAATTCTCGTGCCAACTCACTTCCAACTAGTCCAGTTACTCCCGTGATCAGAATGTTCATTATCAGTTTCTCTAGACCCAATTAAGTCCTACGAATTTATAGCCCTCCTTGAAATGCTTCAACAAACTCCGCGAGTGTAGGTAGGATCTGGTCTTTTTCGGATACGATGGGTTCAGCCACCTGCCAGTCAATGCCCAAGCTGGGATCAGACCAACGTACGCCTCCTTCAGAATCCTTGTGGTAATAGTTGGAGCACTTGTACACAAATACCGCATCTTCCAAAACCGAAAATCCATGTCCAAAACCCGCTGGAATGTACAGCAAGTTGTTTTTCTCCGTATCCAAAATGGTAGAATAGACCTGCCCAAACGAGGGCGATCCTTTTCTCAAATCCACGGCTACGTCCAGTACTTTTCCAGCAATGACACGGACCAATTTGGCTTGTGCATGTACCCCGCGCTGAAAATGAATTCCTCGGACGGTTCCCTTTTGTGAAAAAGACTGGTTGTCTTGCACCCAGGATTCATGAACGCCTAGTTGGTCCAACCAATCTTGGCGAAAGGATTCAAAAAAATAACCCCTACTGTCTGGGAAAACGCGAGGAAAAATCTCGAGTAGACCAGGTAAGGAAGTTTGCTTTATTTCTGCCATTGGGGCGGTTAATTTTTGCTTTCAGCAACAAAATAACCACTCCCCAAGAGAGTATCCTAATCTATTCTAAGGAATTATGCTCAAATTTGGGGAGGCATTCCCGCGAGTAGGCTATAGAAACCTGTTCCCTTGGGTAGCCCCTCCTATCTTTTAGCTGATTTTAGTCCATGAGTAAATTTTCACGCAAACTCCAAAAACTACACGATACCGCTCCCCGTCAGGAAACTGCCGTGCTGGTTTCCTTGGTGCGGCAACACCAACCCGACCAAGAGGTAGAGGAGCATTTGGATGAGCTGGCTTTCTTGGCCGAGACCCTTGGAGCCAAGACCGTATACCGCTTCAAACAAAAAATGGACAAACCCGACATCCGCACCTTTGTGGGCAAAGGGAAGCTAGAGGAAATCCAAACCTATGTGGAGCACTTTGGGGTGGACATGGTCATCTTTGACGATGACTTAAGCCCTTCTCAAATGCGAAATTTGGAGGACGAAGTAAAAGTCAAAATCTACGACCGTTCCTTACTTATTCTAGACATCTTCCTGCAGCGGGCCCAGTCTGCACAAGCCAAAACCCAGGTGGAGCTGGCCCGATTCCAATACCTCTTGCCCCGATTGACCCGCATGTGGACCCACTTGGAGCGGCAGCGAGGCGGTACAGGCACTCGAGGAGGATCTGGAGAAAAAGAAATTGAAACCGATAAGCGGGACATTCGCACTAAAATCTCACTACTCAAGGATAAGCTGGTCGAAATAGAAAAACAAGGCATCACCCAGCGCAAAGGCCGAAAGGGTATTGTCCGCGTGGCCTTGGTTGGCTACACCAACGTGGGCAAGTCCACCCTGATGAACTTGATTACCAAAACGGATATTCTTGCCGAAAACAAACTCTTTGCAACTGTAGATGCAACGGTACGAAAGGTGGTCCTGGAAAACATCCCTTTCCTGCTGTCCGATACGGTAGGGTTCATTCGAAAATTACCTTCCCACCTCATCGAATCCTTCAAGTCCACCCTCGATGAAATCCGAGAAGCGGACCTCTTGGTCCATGTGGTCGACCTTTCCCACCACGCCTTTGAAGACCATATTGAGGTAGTTACCCAGACCCTGCAAGAAATCAAAGCTGGAGATAAACCCATTTTGCTGGTGTTCAACAAGGTAGATCTAGTACAGCAGATGCCTTCCGAAGAGGAGCTATTGCATATTTCTGAGCACGAGCTTCAGGAAACCCGCTACCTAGATTTCAAGGCACTTTCAGAAGCCTTTGAAAAGAAAAATGGAATCACTCCCGTATTTATGGCTGCCTCTCTAGCCGAGAATGTGGAAGGGTTTCGGGAAGCCCTCGTTCAAGAGGTCAAAAAACAACACCGCAAACTGTATCCCCACTACTTGGAGGACCAGGTGGTGGACTGGGGAGATTCCTGGGAAGAAGGCCAGTAATTTAGTTCTCGAGACTCCAATCAGGTTCCTGGAAGTGAAATCCCCTTAACTCGTCGGTAGAGGTTGAGCGCATACTTATCCGTCATGCCTGAGATAAAATCTACCAAGGCACGCAGCAGTGGATAGGCATTCGATTCGGTTCCAAAGCCTTTGAGCGGAAAGTCCTCTGGCAGGAGACGAAGCAAACTTTTTTCCTGCCCTGAAGAAAGTTCCGGGGCATAGCAATGGTTGTACAGCGCTTGGCTAAATGCCGTCAACAGACCATCCAACACCTGAAAACCGATGGCTTCCTTTTCTAGCACCACTTGGGAACGGTAAATCTGACGAATCGAGCGCTGTGAGATTTCTGCAAGCGCCTTGGCAGAAGGGATCATGTCTGTCAATGCTTTGTCAAAATTTCCCTTGCGCATGCCTTCCTCGTAGGTAGCAAAGGCCTCCACACTTTCCCGGATGAGCTTCCCAATCGTCAAGGCTCGGAGCGCCCCTAGATTCTGTGTTTGAGTTCGGTTTTTTAGTTTCTCCGGATCAAACAGCTCACCTAAAATAGGCTTCAAGAGGCCCAGCGTATCTTCAAAAGAAATTAGTCCCAGCGTACAGCCGTCTTCCAAGTCAATGATGCTGTAGCAGATGTCATCCGCCGCCTCAACCAAGAAGGCAAGGGGATGTCGAGCCCAGCAATCGGCGCCCACTTTTTCAAGGCCTAGTGCCTGAGCCATCTGCTCAAAATCTTGAAGTTGGTTGATAAAAAAGCCGTACTTCTTCTGACTCTTTCGGGCGATATCCCGCTGTGCAATGAGGCTCGGCCGGGGATATTTCGTGAATGCAGCTAGGGTGGCATAGGTCAATTTTAACCCGTACTGCTTGGATACCAGCATGCGGAATCCCTGTGCGTTGCCTTCAAAATTGGTGAGGTCCGCCCACTGATCCCCACGAACATGGGGCATCCAGGCCTTGCCAGAGGGCTGCAGTCTAAAGAAATCAGAGATTGCCTCCTCGCCCGCATGCCCAAAAGGAGGATTCCCAATATCATGGGTCAGCGCTGCCGCGGCCACAATGGAGCCAATACCGGCTGCAGTAACTCCTTTGGAGGCAAGTTTGGGGTATTTTTCAAGTAAAATTTCTCCTGCTGCCTTGCCTAAGGACCGGCCCACAGAAGACACTTCTAAGCTATGCGTCAGTCGGGTATGTACGAAAGCTTGCTCTGGAAGGGGAAAAACCTGGGTTTTATCTTGAAGATTTCGAAAGGGCGCGGAAAAAATAATTCGGTCGTAGTCCACTTCAAACTCGGATCGTGCCGAGTCAGATCCTGTTGCTTTACCTTGTTCTCCAAAGCGCCCAAAGGCGAGTAAATTCTCCCAATTCATCATACACAAAAGTACAGCTAGTGCTAGAAATTTCATGCCCTAGTCACAAAGAATACTATGGCAAGGCGTAACTATTTTATATGATTATCCGCAATCATACCGGTAGCTCAGCTCTCCTGTTTAAAACTGCGGATATTCCGTTGACAGCTGACTGTCCACGGTCCACAGCCCACTTAATTGAACCTCTAACCTATTTTTCTCTAGTCAGTGGTGAAAAAGCGAATAGTCAGAATATTTTGAATCTCTTTTACAAATGGACAAGGTGAACCGGTAATTGCGGGGAATGAAAAGATTTGACCTAAATTTGGAACCATGAATCCCGCGCTTTTTATGCAACGTGCATTGGAACTCGCCGAACGAGGAAAAGGACAGGTACGTCCCAATCCCTTGGTCGGCTGTGTGATCGTGCACGAAGGAAAAATCATCGGGGAAGGATACCATGAGCAGTATGGAGGTCCGCATGCAGAAGTCAATGCAATCGCTTCGGTAAACGACCCACAACTACTCACCGAAGCTACGGCATATGTCAGTTTGGAACCTTGTTCACACTGGGGGAAAACTCCCCCATGCGCGAATTTATTGGTAGAAAAAGGAATCAAATCCGTGGTTGTGGCCACTTTAGACCCCAACCCCCTCGTGGCTGGAAAGGGCGTACAGCTCTTGCGAGATGCAGGGATCTCAGTTACTGTCGGCCTGCTTGAGCAAGAAGAGAGATGGCAAAACAGGCGCTTTTTTTGTCAGCAAGAAAAACACCGACCCTACCTCATCCTGAAGTGGGCACAAACTACCGATAGATTTGTGGCACGAGAAAACTTTGATTCGAAGTGGATCAGCGGTACCCAAAGTAGGCAACTCGTCCACCAATGGCGGGCCGAAGAGCAGGCCATCCTCGTGGGAAAAAATACCGCCCTCCACGACAACCCTCGCCTCAATGTGCGTGACTGGAGCGGAAACGATCCGATGCGAGTGGTACTGGATTCCAAGTTGGAACTCCCTGCAAACCTGCACCTATTTGACCAGCAGATTCCCACGCTTTGCTACAATACCCTAAAAAACGAAACCCTTCCCAACTTGGAATGGGTGCAGCTCCCCGAACTTTCGCTAGAAGCCTTGTTGGCCGATTTGCAACGACGCAACATTCAGAGCCTGCTGATTGAAGGGGGAAGTCAAGTTTTGCAGCAGTTTTTGGCAGCAGGCCTTTGGGACGAAGCCCTTGTATTTACTTCCCCAACTACTTTTGGCCGCGGAATAGCCGCGCCCACATTCACTCAAGTTCCTGCCGAAACCTATGCGGTGGGAGAAGATCAACTAGACGTCTACTACCATGGCTGAAACCCTATTCCTCCCACAATCCGGAACCAAAGAAGAAATTTACCAAGCGCTACTCCCTCAAGTAGAAGCACTGATCTCTGGTGAGCAGGATTTGGTGGCCAACCTAGCGAATATCGCTGCTGCTCTTCGGGAAGCCTTTGGATTTTTTTGGGTGGGATTTTATGTAGTGCAAGGCCAGGAGCTAGTGCTCGGTCCCTTTCAGGGGCCCATTGCCTGCACCCGTATTGCCTATGGAAGAGGAGTCTGTGGAACTGCCTGGAAGGAACAAAAAACCCAATTGGTGCCCGATGTGGAGGCTTTTCCCGGACACATTGCCTGCAGCTCCGCTTCCAAATCGGAAATTGTTGTGCCGGCATTTCAAAACGGCGAGGTTTTCTTAGTCTTGGATGTGGATAGCGATCAGTTGGACGATTTTGATGGGGTAGATCAGCGCTACTTAGAGGACTTGATGGGCTTGTTGGAAAAAACGATGCCTAGCTAAGTACCTCGCGAACGAATTCCTGGACCACCGCCAAGGTCTTTTCTTTTTCCTCCACCATTCCCAGATGCCCCACGCCTTCCAATTCGATGTAATGGGTAAAGGCATCTTGCTGGGCACGGCTGGATTCAATTTTGACCGATCCATCTAATGTCCCTGCCAGCAGCAACTTCGGTCCTGCAAATTGCTGTAGGATTGCTATCCGATCTTTTCGATCACGCATCGCCACCGTATAGGCGAGTAAGCCCTCCAAACTGGAGCGCTGCCCATCTTCAATGGCATGGGCCATCGCATCTGCCAACTCTTGGCGTCGATGCTCTGGAAACAGCTGCGGAACGAAGGAACTCACAAATTTGGCTGCCCCGTGTTTATTCAAAAAGATAAGGACCCGGTTGCGCATCTCCTTTTTTTCCAAATCATCTGCAAAGGCTGTGGAATGAAGTAGACCAATGGCTTGGATGCGATCTCCCATACGCTCGAGCAAGGCCAAGGCCACATAGCCGCCCAAAGAATGGCCAAGCACGATGGGCTGCTGAATTTGAAGGGCATCCATCCATTCCTCCAGTTGCTCAGCAACATCTTCGAGACACGTGATGGGATGGGTAATTGAGGAAGATCCAAATCCAGGTAAGTCCGGACAGAGTACGTGGTATTGGGTAGACAAGGAATCGGCAAAATGCCTCCACATTTCTCCCGTTTCGCAAAAGCCGTGAAGGAACAGGAGCGCTGGGCCTTGTCCTTTTTCAAAAAAATGCAGCATGATTGGACTGAATTTAGGCAGGTTGTTCCTGCTCGGCAAAGGCCTTTACAGCATTGGCGATTCCTTCTGGGTCAAAGCCACAGTCGCGGTGTAGTTCCAATTGCTCTCCATGCTCGATTACCTCGTCTGGGATACCCAGGCGTTTTACCTGAGCTTGGTAGCCTTGGTCCACCATCCATTCCAGGACAGCCGAACCAAATCCTCCCATCAAGCAACCGTCTTCAATCGTAATTACTTTCTTGAAGTTGGTAAATATTTCATGCAAGAGCTTTCCATCCAGAGGCTTCACAAAGCGCATGTCGTAATGTGCTGGATTTAGGCCTTCCTTCTCCAATGATTCACAAGCCTCCACGGCATAGTTTCCGATGTGTCCGATGGTCAAAATCGCCACCTCTTCCCCTGCCTTGATGCGTCTTCCTTGCCCTACAGGTATTTGTTGGAAAGGTGTTTTCCAGTTGGGCATCACTCCATTTCCTCTCGGATAGCGAATGGAAAAAGGTCCGCCATAAAGCGATCCGGTATACATCAAGTTGCGCAATTCTTCCTCATTCATAGGGGATGATACCACCAGGTTGGGAATGCAACGGAAATAAGCAATGTCGTAAGCCCCGTGGTGGGTAGGACCATCTGCCCCGGCAAAGCCTGCTCGGTCCAAACAAAATACCACAGGGAGATTTTGTAAGCAGACATCGTGCACGACCTGATCGTAGGCACGCTGCATAAAAGAAGAGTAGATGTTACAGAAAGGCACCAAACCTTGTGTCGCCATCCCCGCAGAGAAGGTTACCGCATGCTGCTCGGCAATCCCGACATCAAATGCCCGATCTGGCATCGCTGCCATCATCAAGTTCATGGACGAACCCGAAGGCATGGCTGGAGTCACCCCCATGATGCGCGAATCTTGCTCTGCTAATTCAATTATGGAATGACCAAATACATCCTGGTATTTGGGTGCTTGCGGAGTGCTTGGCGTTTTTTTGTAGATCTCACCCGTCAACTTATCAAAGGTACCGGGAGCATGCCAGGTGGTTTTGTTGCCACTTTCGGCAGGACCGTATCCCTTGCCTTTTACCGTGATGCAATGGAGGATTTTTGGTCCTGGGATATCTTTGAGGTCCTTCAGGATTTCCACCAAGTGATCCACATCATGGCCATCTACTGGTCCAAAATAGCGGAGATTGAGCGATTCAAACAGGTTGCTTTGGTGAAGCACGGCAGATTTGATTGCTCCCTCTACTTTGGATAAAATTTCTTGTGCGCTGCTGCCAAATTTGCTGAGCTTGCCCAACACATTCCATACCTCGTCTTTTACCTTGTTGTAGGTATGCGAAGTGGTGATATCTGTCAAGTAGTCTTTCAATGCCCCTACATTGGGGTCGATGGACATGCAGTTGTCGTTGAGAATAATCAGCAAGTTGGTGCCACTTACCCCTGCATGGTTTAAAGCTTCAAAGGCCATCCCTCCAGTCAGAGCTCCATCTCCGATTACAGCTACGTGTTGCAAGCCAGTCCCCTTGTATTTGGAGGCCATGGCCATGCCTAGTGCTGCAGAAATGGAGGTACTGGAGTGCCCTACGCCAAAGGTATCGAACTCACTTTCTTTGCGCTTAGGAAATCCCGAAATGCCACCATACACCCGATTGGTATGGAAAACATCCCTTCTTCCGGTCAATATTTTATGCCCATAGGCTTGGTGCCCTACGTCCCAGACCAATTGATCTTCAGGCGTATTGAGCACGTAATGAAGGGCTACGGAAAGCTCAACCACGCCCAGGCTAGCCCCAAAATGTCCGCCGTACACCGACACATTGTCGATGATAAACTGGCGTAGCTCCTGGCTGATCTGAACTAAAGAATCTTTGGAAAAATTCTTCAAATCAGCAGGGCTATTGATTTGAGCTAATAAAGGACCGGGTTGAATTTGCATCGGCAGGGTGTTATTGTCAGAAAAGATTAACTTTTATCTGTTCAGTTTGTTTGAAAAATACAAATACTCGAAGTGAGTCTTTCCAAATTCTAGTCTTAAGATTTCTCTGAATTGAATATCTTTGACTAGGATTACACAAAATTAATCCAATAAATTAAATATCCTGTGAGTTTCGAAATCAAATTACCCTTGTTCGAAGGCCCCTTCGATCTCATGCTCTTTTTTATAGAGCGGGACGAATTGGATATTTATGACATCCCAATTTCCAAGATCACCAATGATTTCTTGGATTATGTGCATCATTTGGAAAATTTAGAAATTGAGGTTGTGAGTGATTTTATTCTTTTTGCTGCCACGCTGATGAAGATTAAATCTCGGATGCTGCTTCCCAGACCGGAGGTAAATGAGCAGGGAGAAGTCGTAGATCTGCGGGAGGAGCTAGTGCGAAACCTCCTCGAATACAAAAAATACAAGTCTGTAGTGGAGGAGCTTTCCTCCATGGAACAAGAGCGCTTGTCCAAGGAAAAGCGGGGAAATCTGGTGAAAGAACTTCAAGAACTGAGTAAGCTAGAAGATGTAGAAGCAGAATTGCAGCACCTTGACTTGTACAAGCTGCTCCATGTGTTCCAAAAATGCATGTCACGACTGGCTGCTCGAGCGGATGAACCCACCCATACCATCATTCAGTATCCCTATACCATTGAACAACAAAAAGCATTTGTGCTTGAAAAAATTAGCTTCAAAAAACAAGTTCCCTTTTCGGAATTAATTTCCTACAAGCCCGAAAAAATATTTGTGATTTACACCTTTCTTGCCATTCTGGAATTGCTTCAGCTTTCTGAGTTGACCCTGATTTTAGGGGAAGGCTACAATAATTTTTGGGTAGAAAAAATCGAACCTGTCACCACCGAAGCATGAAGCTAGACAACAAAAAGATTTTTCAGACCCTCAACCCGAATAAGGTGTGGGTACCCATCCTGATTGGCTTGGCGATTGTTTTTGCCATGTTCTATTTGGATCCCAACTTGACTACCGAAAACCTACGAGTAGTCGTTGATGCTTCTCCATTCTTTATTTTTCTTTCCATTTTGGTGATTTTCTTGAGAGACTTTGGCTATGTCTACCGTATCCGAGAGCTCACCGACCGGCATCTGACCTGGACTAGAGCATTCTATGTGATCATCCTTTGGGAGTTTGCTTCAGCAGTTACCCCCTCCGTGGTGGGAGGTACCGCCGTAGCCATGTTTATTCTGAACAAAGAAGGGATCAAAATGGGCAAGGCCATCGCTTATGTCATGGTGACCGCCATTTTTGACAACTTGTTTTTTGTGATTGGAGCGCCCATTATCCTTTATTTTGCCCAAGGAAATATCTTTCCTGAAAGCGAATTGTTGGAATCTCAAGTAGGAAGTAGCCTTCAGGCGCTTTTCTGGATTAGCTATGCCCTGTATGCCTCCTACAGCCTATTGATGGCTCTTGGCTTATTTTACAAGCCTAGGGCATTCAAATGGATATTGATCAAGCTTTTTTCCATCCGCTTTTTACGGAAATGGAAAAACGATGCGCAGGAGTATGGCGACCAAATTATAGAAGCATCCAAGCTACTTCGTGGAAAAAATTCGAGCTATTGGGGCAAGATCATCGGTGCCACCCTTGTAGTTTGGTCTGCCCGCTACCTAATGCTCAATGCCTTAATGGGTGCTTTTGTGCCTTTGGACCTCTTTGACAACATCATTGTATTTGCCCGGCAAGTGATCATGTGGATTGTCATGATGATCTCTCCTACTCCAGGAAGTAGTGGAACTGCAGAGTTTTTCTATGGGCAGTTTTTCGAGCAGTTTTTAGGGAAATATACCTTTGTAACCAGCATCATCTGGAGGTTGTTATCTTACTATCCTTACTTGATTCTGGGAGCCATTTTCCTACCAAGATGGATTCGTCAAGTGTTTTTCAACAAGAAAAAGGAACTGAGTTAAATGCTGACCCCGCTTACACTACCCCTTTTAGAACAAATTCTTGGCAGCAAGTGCCTAGGTAAGGCGCCGGGTCAAGGAATAACACAGATCAGTATTGACTCAAGGCAAGTTCTGCATCCGGAGCAAACCTTATTTGTGGCCCTAAAAGGCGCAAAGGCAGATGGGATTACCTTCGTTGCTTCCTTGATTGAGGCGGGAGTTCGCTCCTTTTTGGTAGATAAAAATGCAGCAATCCCTGCTTCTTGGTTGGAAACAGCCTGTTTCCTCCCTGTCAGCGATACCCGCGCAGCGCTTCAATCCTTGGCTTCCTACCAACGCGCTCAATTTGCAAAGCCCATCGTAGGGATCACGGGCAGCAATGGCAAAACCATCGTCAAAGAATGGCTGGGGCAAGTGTTGAGTCAACAATTTACAGTTGCCAAAAGCCCCAAGAGCTACAACTCACAGGTAGGGGTTCCGCTTTCGATTTTTGGCATACAGCCCTACCATCAAGTCGCCATCCTAGAGGCCGGTGTCTCCAAAATAGGGGACATGGATACCTTAGCAGAAATGATTCGTCCCGATTTGGGAATATTTACCAACATCGGTTCGGCACATGAAGAAGGGTTTGCAGGGATCAATGAGAAGATTACCGAGAAACTCAAGCTTTTTGCAGGTACTAAATTGCTGCTCTATTGCAAGGATCAGGGCCTACTCTCCCAAATCATCGAACAAGAGGTGCCGGAAGAAAATCGCATTTCCTGGTCTAAAAATCCAGGAGCAGACTTCAGCGTTTCCTGGAAAAGCCTCGAGAATAGTTCTAGGATTGTGGTCATGAAAAGTGACCTCCAAACGCACACTTTCCAAGTGCCATTTACAGATCAGGCTTCCTTGGAAAATGTCACCCATGTGATCCTGGCTGCATTAAGTCTTGGGCAAGAGGCCCCATCCATTCAAGAGGGTTTGAGTCACCTCAAGCCCGTAGACATGCGCTTGACCCTTAAGCCCGGCGTAAACGACTCCCTTCTGATTGACGACACCTACAACAATGACTTGGCGGGACTGAAGGTAGCCTTGGAGTTTTTGAGTCAGCAACGCCCCAAGCGATCCAAAATTTTAATCCTTTCCGATCTCTTGCAGCAGGGCTTGCCAGAGAAAATCTATACCGAAGTGGCGGAATTGATTCGATCCTACTGCATCGATCGAATCATTGGGGTAGGGACGGAAATTCAGCGCTTGGAAAAGCTGCTGCCTATTCCCATGACCACCTTTGAAAGTACCGAGCTGCTCCTTCAAAAATTGGATCCCGATCAGTTTCAAAACGACCTGGTGCTCCTGACCGGCGCCCGATCCTTTGCTTTTGAAAAGATTGTCAACCGGCTACAGCAGCGCATCCACGGCACCACCCTTGAGATCAACTTGAATGCGCTAACTCATAATTTTAATTTTTACAAGCGACTCCTCGCTCCAAATACGCGTGTCATGATCATGGTCAAGGCCTTTGCATACGGGGGTGGAGCCGCAGAAATCGCCAACCACTTGCAGACCTTGGGGGCGGATTACCTGGCGGTAGCCTATACGGATGAGGGGGTGAGCCTGCGGAAACAGGGAATTCAGCTTCCGATCATGGTGCTCAATCCAGTTGAAGAATCCTTCGACTTGCTGTACCAGTACCAGTTGGAACCGGTAGTTTTCAGCCCTGAATTTTTTAGGAAACTCGGCAATTTTGCAAGAAACCAAGGAAGTCCACTTTCCATCCATTTGGATCTGGACACGGGAATGAATCGCTTGGGCTTTGAGCAGGCACAGGTTGCCGAACTCAAAGACCTGCTTCTTGCATTCCCCGAACTACAGGTTGCCAGCCTGTACACCCACCTGGTGGGAGCAGACGAAGAGGCACATCATGATTTTTCGGTACAGCAACTGAAGCAGTTTATGGAAATGAGTGAGGCGATCGGCTCCATCCTATCCTATTCCCCGCTCCGTCATGCGCTCAATTCAGCGGGCATTGTCCGCTACGCCGATTACCAGCTCGACCTGGTGCGATTGGGCATCGGACTGTATGGCGTGGAAGTAACAGGCAAGCACGACAGCTCCTTGAAGGCGGTGAGCACCTTGAAAACTACCATTTCCCAAGTTAAAACACTCGCCGCTGGCACTACAGTAGGCTATTCTAGAAAAGGGAGTTTAGCCGAAGGAGGCCGAATCGCCACCTTGGCCATTGGCTATGCAGATGGCTACGACCGCAGGTTTTCGCAAGGCAAGGGCTATGTGCTCATTCATGGCCAAAAGGCGCCCGTCATCGGCAATGTCTGCATGGACATGGTGATGGTGGATGTAAGCCAAATTCCAGAAGCTAAGGCAGGGGACGAAGCCATCGTGTATGGAGAGCAGATTTCGCTCAAGGAGCTGGCCGATCGTATTGGAACCATCCCCTACGAACTCCTCACCAATATCAGTGGTCGCGTCAAGCGGGTGTACTATTTGGATTAAAGACAATAGTAAGACTAGGGCAGTGATTTTTTCCACCCCAGATCTTGGGCGCTGTAAATACTTCCTTTTCCGCTAAAAATAAAGGCTAGCCCACAGGCAATTGCCAAGTAAACTCCTGCCTCCAGGCCAAACAATTCCATGCCCATCAGCGTGCAAGCCAAAGGGGTATTGGTAGCCCCGGAAAAGACCCCCACAAATCCGCAGCCCGCCAGCAAAGCCAAGGGCAAGGGAATCCAAGATGCCAAGGCATTGCCTAGTGTAGCGCCCGTAAAAAACAAGGGCGTGACTTCCCCTCCTTTAAATCCTGAGCCCAAGGTCAAGCCCGTGAGACCAGTTTTGGCCAAAAAATCATACCAAGGCAAGGGAGTCTCAAAGGCCTCCACAATCCGAGGAATGCCCAAACCCACATAGGTGTAAGCCCCGGTCAAATAAACAATTCCTGCGATCAAAACTCCACCTACTAGTGGTCGAAGCGGGGGATACGAAATCCGATTAAAAATCCAACCAATACCATGGCTTGTTTCTATAAAAAGGCGAGCAGCGAGCCCAAAGGCTATTCCAGCTGGAATCATCCATGCCAAATTGATCCAAGTATGTGGAGCCACTTCGGGGATTGCATAGGCCGTATGTCCAATCCCCCAAACCCATTCACACACCCAATGTGCGACGAAAGCAGTCCAGAAAGCGGGAAATATGGATTTTGGATCTACTTTACGACGAAATAGCCACTCCAGCGAAAACACAGCTCCTGCCAGGGGCGTACCAAATACCGAAGCAAATCCTCCCGCTACCCCGCAGATCAAAAGTATCCGGCCGGTAGCAGCATCCCAAGCGAAGCGCTTGCCAAGTTGCGCCGCCAAAGCAGCCCCCATCTGCACTGCGGTGCCTTCTCTGCCCGCCGAGCCCCCAAAAAGATGGGTGATCAAGGTGCCGAATAATACAAAAGGTGCCATCCGCAAGGGAAGGGTGGGCTGAGTGGTGTAGATTCCCTCTAAAATCAAATTATTTCCTTTTTCCACACCAGACCCGTAGTGGTGGTAGCCGTAGCCAATGCCAAATCCGGCTAGGGGAAGCAATGCCAAAAGCCAAAGGTGGGCATCACGGATCTCGCTTACCCAATGCAAGGAAAGCAAGAAAAGCGCGGAAGCAGAACCCAAGAGGAGTCCGACGATCGCACCAATTGCTACCCAAAAAAGAACATGTTTGAGCAAGATAACAGACGTTTAAGATCCCTTCAGCTACAAAGAAAAGGGGATTTGGTAGAATTCAAGGTACAAGAATCCTATTTTTAGGACATATCTCTCCCGCCGAGCAACCAATTGCAGATCAAATCAGTTATCCACAAAATACGCGTTCATGAAAAATATTTTGATTACGGGAGGCTCAGGACTGGTAGGCAAGCAATTGACCGCCTTGTTGGAAAGCAAAGGGTATGATGTAGCTTGGCTTAGCAGAAAACCACAGCAGCGTACCTATTTTCTCTGGGACGTGGAGAAACAGGAACTCGATCCGCAAGCCCTAGAATGGGCAGATGCAGTGGTGCATTTGGCCGGTGAGGGGGTAGCAGAAAAGCGCTGGACGGCAGCACGAAAGGAAGCCATTCTTCGCTCACGCACTGAAAGCACCGCCTTATTGCACCGAGCCATCGAGCAGGCAACTGAAAAGCCGAGTACCTTTATTTCTGCCTCAGCAGTAGGGTTTTATGGATTTGATACTGGCGCTACTCTGGTGGATGAGAGCAGTCCTTCTGGGAAAGATTTTTTGGCAGAAGTGGTGCTGGCCTGGGAAAAAGAGGTCAAAAAGATTGAAGCCTTACCCCTTCGATGTGTCATCCTTCGAATTGGAATCGTCTTGGATGCGCAGGGAGGAGCCTTAGCCGAAATGCTCAAGCCCCCGGTAGCCGCACCTTTGGGTTCGGGCGCCCAGTGGATGAGTTGGATCCATGTGGAAGACTTGGTTCGCCTGTTTGTTTTTGCGCTAGAAAAAACCACGCTTCAGGGCATTTACAATGCTGTGGGGCCTCATCCCGCTACCAACCAGCAATTGACTAAAGAGGCTGCTGCTGCCAAGGGCAAACCCTATGTGGGAATTGGGGTGCCGGGTTTTGCACTGAAGTTGGTCTTGGGAGAAATGGCCGCCATGGTCCTAGGCGGCAATCGGGTATCGAGCCAAAAGATCCAGAAGGCAGGCTTTGAATTTGAATTTCCAGAGTTGAAAAAGGCACTAAGGGATATTTTCTCGAATTGAATTTTCGAATCAATCCTTCACGGATTGATGCTGCTTGGGATTTTTTTTGACCATCAGTCCTAAATTGTTTTTTTTAATCTCAGGAATAAGGACTTTAGGGGAAGTTTTACACCTGTCGTATGAAAAAAATCATCGCAGTGCTATTGTTAGCACTTATCAGTCAATTTATCGTAGCCCAAGACCTAAGCTACTACCTCCCAAAAGGCTATACCTACAATGCCAAAGTACCTACCCCCAAGCAAGTGCTGGGCTATGAAGTAGGCGAATGGCACGTGACCCACGACCAACTGGTCATGTACATGAAGGCTGTAGCAGCCGCTTCAGACCGGGTTAAATTTGAAGAAACAGGCCGCTCCTACGAGAAGCGACCGCAAACCCTTTTGACCATCAGTGCTCCTGCCAACCTGGCCAAATTGGACCAAATCAAAGCAGATCGCGCCAAACTTCGGGACCCTGCCGCCACCGTAAACATTGCCAACATGCCGGTGGTCCTTTTTATGGGTTACTCCGTCCATGGAAATGAACCGAGTGGAGCCAATGCAGCTCTCCTTGCGGCTTACCACTTTGCTGCTGCCAATGAAATCGAAGCCGATCTCAAAGACATGGTCCTCCTTCTGGATCCAGCCATCAATCCAGATGGTCTCAACCGATTTGCTTCTTGGGTCAACTCCCACAAGGCATATAATATGAACGGGGATCCAGCACAGCGTGAACTCAACGAGGCCTGGCCACGAGGACGCACCAACCACTACTGGTTTGACCTCAACCGTGACTGGCTGCCCGTACAGCATCCCGAATCCAGAAATCGCGTTCGTGTGTTCCAAAGCTGGCTTCCCAATGTGCATTTGGATTTCCACGAGATGGGATCCAACAGCACCTTCTTTTTTCAGCCTGGCGTGCCCTCACGCGTTCACCCTTTGACGCCCAAGAAAAACTTCGAGCTGACCGAGAAGATCGGTACCTACCATGCCAAGGCCTTGGACCAAATCGGTTCGCTGTACTACAACCAAGAGAACTACGACGACTTCTACTACGGCAAAGGATCTACCTATCCGGACGTACAAGGATCAGTCGGCATTTTGTTTGAGCAAGCAAGCTCAAGAGGCCATCTACAAGAAACGGACAATGGCATGCTCAGCTTTCCGTTTACGATTCGCAACCAGTTTACCGCCAACCTTTCCTCCTACCAGGCCACTAAAGAAATGCGCGTGGAACTCAACCAGTGGATGAAGGATTTCTACACGGACATCAAAAAAGAAACCGATGCGGACATCAACAAGGCTTACATCTTTGGGGCCAAGGAAGAGGATGCGCGGAGCTACCACCTGGCAGACTTGATTCTCCAGCACGACATCAAACTCTTTTCCTTGAAGGAAGACTTGGTCATCAATGGCAAGCAGTTTAAAAAAGGAAATTCCTACATCGTCCCTGCCGACCAGCCGCAGTACCGCTTGATTAAGGCCATGTTTGAAACGCGAACCACCTTCCAAGACAGCTTGTTTTACGACATTTCAGCTTGGACCTACCCCATGGCTTTTGGAGTAGACTTTATGGCTTTGAATAGCCGTATCGTCAATCTCGCCAATGTCAGCCCTGTGGATAAGTCCAGCTTTGCGCAAGCACCAGGTAAAGTAATTGGCACTGTTGGTGCCTACCAATATGCCATGGAGTGGAGCGATTACTATGCGCCTAAGGCAGCCTACAAATTGTTGAAGGCTGGACTTTTGGTGCGCGTAGCGACCAAAGAATTCTCCACAGCAGCGGGCAAAAACTTCGGAAGGGGAACCCTCCTGATCGACAAAGGTGAAAGCGGCTTAGATGCGCAGGCATTTTTCAGCAAGCTGGAGGAAATCGCCCGATTTGCACATGTGGATATCCATGCATTGACCACAGGGTACACACAGGGAGCCAACCTCGGTTCTACCTTTATGCTTCCCTTGAAGACCCCAAGCATCGCCTTGATTGTTGATGGAGGGGTAGATAGCGGAGAAGCTGGTGAAATCTGGCACCTACTCGATCAGCGCATGCAGATGCCGGTCACCTTATTGCCAATTGGGTCAGTTTCTAGCAGCAACTTGGATCGCTATTCCGTCATCCTGATGGCAGACGGTAGCTACGGGCAACTGGGGCAATCTGGCGCAGCCGCCCTCAAAACTTGGGTGAGCAAGGGCAATACCCTAGTCGCCAAAGGGGGAGCACTCCGGTGGTTGGCACAAAATGAAATCGGCAATTTCACCTTTAGAAAGGTGGATAATGAAGAAAAAGGGCTGCAGAAGAATTACGCAGATTTTGAGAATGCTACTGGAGCCAAGCAAACTTTCGGTGCGATCTTCAAATCCACCTTGGACACGACTCACCCAATCGGCTATGGCTACCCGAGCAGCGAGCTCTTTACCTTCAGAAACGACAATTTCTTCTTAGAGCCATCGGAAAATCCCTACGCCAATCCACTAGTTTACACTAAAGATCCTTTGGCATCTGGCTACTTGCATCCAAGCAATCTGCCTGGAGTACAGGAGAGCGCAGTGATCCGTGTTGCTGGCCAAGGACGGGGTAGAATTGTAGGGTTTGCAGACAATCCTAACTTCCGTGCCTTCTGGTTTGGTACCAATAAGTTGTTTATGAATTCCATCTTCTTTGGTCAAGTAATTGACGGAGGAACTGCCCGTTAAACTTCTACTCCCAGCCCGACGCTGGGAGTTTTTTCTTTCCTTCGCTACTCGCCTTTGATTTTATGAAAAAAGTAACGCTTTTTCTTTTTGCTTTCCTGATGGTTGGAACAGCTCTTTTCGCTCAAGAAATGAGTTTTGAATCCTACAATCCACCTTCTACGCTTAAGGTACCTCAGCATCCGGTCACGCGGGCAAAATTTCCATTTATCGATATCCACAGCCATCAAGGTGGCGTCAACAAATCCAAGATCGACCAACTTAAGGGAGAGATGGACGAGCTGAACATGGGGATCATGATCAACCTGAGCGGTAGAGGCTATGGACAAGGAAATAGCAATACCCAGCAGCAATACATCAAGAGCATGATGCAGGAATTTAAAACCCATGCTCCGGGTCGATTTATGGTGTTTACTAACTTGAATTTCAACGGCTTTGGCACTCCAGAATGGACCGCTTTGGCAGTGAAGGAGCTGGCAGAAGACGTGGCTGCAGGTGCAGTTGGCTTGAAGATTTACAAGAGTTTAGGTTTGACTTCCAAGGACAATAGCGGGAAGCGGATCCCTGTAGATCATCCTGATCTTGATCCCGTTTGGGCCAAGGCGGGGGAATTGGGTATCCCAGTACTGATTCATGCTGCAGATCCTGCACAATTTTGGCAGGCGATGGATTCCACCAACGAGCGCTGGTTGGAACTGAAGCTCCATCCCAATCGGCGTCGATCCGCTACCGATCCGGCGCCGTTTGAACAGATTATCGCCGAGCAGCACCGCGTGTTTGCCAAGCATCCAAAGACCACCTTCATCAATGCGCACATGGGTTGGATGGCCAATGACCTCGATGCAGCCGGAGCACACTTGGACCAGTATCCCAACGTGAACTACGAGATTGGAGCCATCATTGCAGAGTTAGGCCGTCAGCCTCGTCGGGCAAAGGAGTTTTTTACGAAGTACCAGGACCGCATCCTATTTGGAAAAGATGCCTACAACCAAGAAGAGTTTTATACCTATTTCCGGGTGTTGGAAACGGAGGACGAGTATTTCCCCTATTACAAAAAGTACCATGCCTTTTGGAGCATGTATGGTTTGGGGTTACCCGATGATGTGCTGAAAAAGGTGTATTACAAAAATGCGCTGCGCATTGTGCCTGGATTGGATAAGACGCTATTTCCGGAATAGTTGTACGAAGTACCAAGATGTAGTATCAAGTAGCTAGTATCAAGCCGCTTCGAGAAGCAAGAGCCGAGAGCCAAGAAACGAGACTTTATCGTGGTGAAACAAGATTCATATGTTCTACGAATTCTCACTTCAAAATTCTGCACTTGGCGTTCATCATTCGACATTGAATTAGTATCAAGTAGCTAGTATCAAGACTTTATTCGTTGTAATACGAGATTCTTATGATTCACATATTTCCACTTCAACATTCTTCACTCAGCGTTCGACATTGAATTAGTATCAAGTAGCTAGTATCAAGTATCAAGACTTTATTCGTTGTAATACGAGATTCATATGTTCTACGAATTCTCACTTCAAAATTCTGCACTCGGCGTTCATCATTCGACATTAGCTTAAATCTCGTATTTCGTAGCTCCTATTTCGTACTTTTTTTCAACGAGCTTGCCCGTCGCGGCGGGTATTTCTCAATTTTTAAAATCATTATGTAAAGTTTTTTTATTTTTCTTTACACTCAAAATTGCCTTTGTTTCATTTTTTTAATTTTCTTTACATACTATGGTCTGGAAACTGATTCATTTACCCTATCCCGAGGATTTGGAAACCAAGTCCATCCTCAAGCAACTGCCGGCTGCACATGCTGCCTTGGCAGAATTGAAAGGAATAGTCCAGTCTATTCCCAATCAAATTATTCTCCTTAATGCACTTGGGATACAAGAGGCCATGGACAGCTCTTCCATAGAAAATATAATCACCACACACGACGACTTGTACAAAGCCAATCTTGACTTTGAAGTCAGCATCTCCCCCAATGTCAAAGAGGTGCAAAACTATGTGGCAGCGATGAAACGGGGATTTGAGCTGGTTGAAAGCCAAGGATTGCTTACGAATCAGACCCTATTGAAAATTCAAGAAACTTTAGAAGGGAACAATGCTGGATTTCGAAAGCTTCCTGGCACAGCGCTAAAAAACGCACAAACAGGAGCAGTCATCTACTTACCCCCTCAGGATCCTGCAGAAATTCAGGAACTAATGACCAACCTGGAACAGTTTATCAACGATCCGGAGTTGAGCGACTACGATCCACTCGTGAAGATGGCTATTATCCATTACCAATTTGAAAGCATCCATCCTTTCTACGACGGAAATGGACGAACAGGAAGAATATTGAATATTCTCTATTTGATTCTCACGGGACTACAGAAACTCCCCATCCTCTATTTGAGTAATCATATCATTCAACACAAATCGGATTATTACCGCCTACTCCAAGGTGTCCGAGAAAAAGGAGACTTGGAAAGTTGGATCAGCTACATGATTCGAGGGGTTGAAAATACAGCGAAAGAAACCATTCAACTCATCGAAGCACTCAAGATTTTGATGGCAGAGATGAAAACCCTGCTTCAGAATAATTACAAATTCTACTCCCAAGAGTTGCTCAACAACCTATTTGCACATCCATACACCAAAATCGAATTTCTGGTTCGAGACTTAGGCGTATCCCGAATTACCGCTGCCAACTACCTCAATCAACTGGCTTCCGACGGAGTCCTTCGCAAGGAGCGATTGGGAACAGGAAACTACTATGTCAACGAGCGGTTATTTGAATTGCTCAGAAAAATGTAGGGATACGAAGGAGATTGAGAAAGAAGATTATTGAAATACAATGGAAATAAAGTAGAAATAGACTGCGCTTCGCTCCGTGAAATAAGGTTAACTAGTACCAGAGTTTACTATTTCACCGAGCTTGCTCGGCTTATTTCCATCGTGTTTCCATCGTGTTTCTCTTTATAATTTTACGAAGCAGCCCGCCGCCGCGGGTATTTCTACTTTATTTCAATCGTATTTGGTATTAGGTACTTTCCCAATCAGATTCGGTGTTCAAAAATCAGCGTTCGGCATTCGACATTAGTTTAAATATCGAACACCGAACGCTGAATAAAAAAGGCAGAATTCAGGTGCTAATGCGAATCCCTACTTTGTACTTCGTACTTGGTACCTCGTACAATAACTTAGAACTTCATCTTCACCCCCAACAAGAAATTCGTTCCTGCCTGTGGGTAGTAGAAGTTCTCCGTCACCAGCTCCCGTCCAAATCCTCCCGGCACAAAGTAGCTGAAGGTAT
>JBIIGH010000123.1:0-7344 GCA_044236565.1 Algoriphagus sp.
CTACGAAGAAGCCTATCAACATTGGCTTTCCCGTTTGGAACAGATGCGCTAACTGCCTACAACGTAATTTTAAACCTATTCAATAACCCAATCTCAAAATAACCTACACTACTATGGCTAAATCATTTTTTCCAAGCATAGGAAAGATTCAGTTTGAAGGAAAAGAAAGTGATAACCCGCTTGCTTTCCGCTACTATGACCCCAACCGGATTGTCGCTGGAAAATCCATGAAGGAGCATTTTAAATTTGCCATCGCTTACTGGCATTCCTTCTGTGGTACGGGAGGAGATCCATTTGGACCAGGCACCATTGTGCATCCTTGGGATGCAAGTGCTGATCCCATTCAGCGGGCCAAGGATAAAATGGATGCAGCCTTTGAATTTATGACTAAGATTGGAGCAGAATATTACTGCTTCCACGATATAGATTTGATTGAGGAAGGACCTAGCTTGGCCGAATACGAAAAGCGCATGCAACTCATCACAGACCATGCGGCTGCGCACCAAAAGGCAAGTGGTATCAAGTTGCTCTGGGGTACGGCCAATGTGTTTAGCAATCCGCGCTACATGAATGGCGCCTCTACCAACCCAAATTTTGATGTAGTAGCATTTGCTGGGACGCAAGTTAAAAATGCACTCGATGCCACCATTAAGTTGGGAGGAGAAAACTACGTATTCTGGGGAGGTCGCGAGGGCTACATGTCCTTACTGAACACGGACATGAAGCGGGAAAAGGAGCACCTCGCTCGTTTCTTGACCATGGCTCGAGATTATGCACGGAAAAATGGGTTTAAAGGCACCTTCTTCATTGAACCAAAGCCGATGGAGCCTACCAAGCACCAGTACGATTACGACTCTGAAACGGTGATTGGATTTTTGCGTCATTTTGGGTTGGACAAGGATTTCAAACTCAATATTGAAGTCAATCATGCCACCCTAGCGGGGCACACCTTCCAGCACGAACTTCAAGTAGCTGCAGATACAGGCATGTTGGGTTCCATCGATGCAAATAGAGGAGATTACCAAAACGGTTGGGATACCGACCAATTTGCGCTCAACCTACAGGAACTTACAGAATCCATGTTGATTATCTTGGCTGCAGGTGGCTTGCAAGGGGGAGGAGTCAATTTTGATGCGAAAATCAGACGAAACTCCACCGATCCAGAGGATTTATTTTTGGCGCACATTGGAAGCATGGATGCCTTTGCACGAGGCTTGATTATCGCAGCCGACATCCTTGAAAAGTCCGATTACTTGGCTCGAAGAAAAAATCGCTACGCCAGTTTCGATGCAGGCAAAGGGAAGGCTTTTGAAGATGGTAATTTGACTTTGGAGGACCTACGTGCTCATGCCTTTGAAGTAGGAGAACCTACCCAAATCAGTGGAAAGCAGGAATACTTCGAAAATCTGATCAACAAGTTTATCTAATCTGATTATCCGCAATCTTGCCAGTGGCTCAGCTTGCCTGTTTACCTCTGCGGATAATCGTTCACAGACCGCGGTCAACGGTCCACAGCTCACCTAATTGAACTTCAAAACTTGTTTTCTTAGGCTGGTGTTGAAAAAGCGGATAATTAGATGATCTGAAAAAAAAAGGGAGGTTAACCTCCCTTTTTTATTATCCTTAGCGAATGCTGTCCAACAACTGGTTGGCCTTTGTCATTTGTTGTACCTGCTGTTGGTATACTTCCTGGGCTGGTACGCCCACTACTTTTTCTAGAAACTCGATGCTGGAGAAAAGAACCGTTTGCCAGTCTTTGGAGGTGATGGAAGAAGCAATGACGTGATCCCCTGTTTTCGGGAAGGGCAATTCTTTTTTCAAAGCAGCAGGTGTACCAAGTTGGCTGTACATTTCCTTCATTTTGGCTACGGAAACGACCATGTCCTTCTCTTGCTCATTTTTGAAGTAATAGCCCATAAATACAGGCTGCTTCACTTGAGCAAAAGTTTCTTTGTTCATCTCGCCGTACATCAAGACCGCCAAACTCTCGTAACCATTGGCATGGTATTCTTCAGACCAGTAATCTCCCTTTTCACCTTCACGCTGCTGATTCATCACTCCGTCATCTAAGAGTGTTTTCTTCATCACCCAAAAGGTCCAAGGTTTAAAAAAGCCTTCCAGTAACCTTGCTTCATCACGGATGGCAGGCGAATACAAAACCAAGGCATGGAGTTCTGGCTGCTGACTAGCGAGCAATAAACCAAGAGAACCTCCCATAGAAGTGCCTACTACAATCACTTTATCACCTAAACTTTTTCCGATTTGGTAGGCCTCGCCAGCTGCATTGGCTAAGTCTTGAGCTGTCAAATATTCCATCCCGTTTTTGCGGCTAATTCCATGTTCCGGGAGTCGGGTCACAAATAGGTTGGCTCCAAAATGAGCCGCCAAGAAGCGATGAACTGGGTCGCCTTCCATGGGACTTGCGCCAAATCCATGGATGTAGACGATGGAATAGGGTGTTTTTTGTTTGGCAACTGAATCTGCCCAAATGATATAGGCTTCGTTTCCAGGTTTTAATCCTTTTACTGAATCCTCTCGGGTGGACAGGTACTGCTCTAGACCCTGAGCGTCCGTGGGAACTTCTGGATACGCAATGGTCAAATCCTGTGTTTTTACCTTGGGTCCAAGCATGTAGATGACCACCAAGATCATGGCAGTAGCAAATAAGCCTAGAAATATTTTTTTCAGTAGTTTCATAAAAGATGGGATTGGCCCATAAAAGAGCGAACAAGTTTGCAAATATTCTGGATTTTATTGGGATCTGTACCTTTTCCTACCTGATTTAGATCAGAATTTCAGGTTTACAACCATTCTTAAAATCGAAGCGTTTAACTTTGGGAATTCATAACCGATACAACCATGAAAAAGCTACTACTCGTAATCGCTTTACTTTTTAGTTCTTTCGCTGCATTTGCACAGGATCAACATCTTCCCACGCGTTCGGTTTTTGCTGAATTGGGTGGTTCAGGACTTGCCTACAGCTTCAATTACGATTTCCGATTTGATTCCACCCGCATGGATTCTTGGGGGATGCGCGTGGGTGCTGGAGGTTATAGCATCGATGGGGATTCCTTCTATTCGCTACCTGTATTGGTCAATAAGTTGTATGGGAAAGATGGTCGTTATTTTGAAGTAGGCCTTGGGGTTACATTTTTTGGAATTAATAATAAGAGTTATTCCTATTGCTCCTCTGGGTACTACGATGCAAATGGCATGTATGTCTGTTTATACCAAGATGTGGAGTCCGACAAGAATTTTATTCTTCCCGTAGACGGCTCTCCAAGTTTGATGGGGACCATGAACATTGGCTATCGCAAAATCCCGGTAGATGGTGGCTTCACCTGGAGAGTAAATCTGACCCCCATTTTCAATAACAATGGCTTTTGGCCCTTGTTTGCTGGCGTAGGTTTCGGCTACGCTTTTTAGATTTTCTGATTATTCACTTTTTCACCACTAACCAGTGAAAAAGTATTAGAGGTTCAATTAAGTGAGCTGTGGACCGTTGACCGTCAGCCGTTGACTAATTATCCGCGGATTTCAACAGGTGCAAGGTCAACCGTTGCGCCTGTTTTTCTAGATCGATTCCCAGTTCATCACGGGTGACCCGAATTACTTTTTCTCGATCGGCTACAGGTAATTTTCCATACCCATACCAAGCTCCAAGAATTCCACCTGCCAAAGATGCCGTGGTGTCGTTGTCTCGACCGTAGTTGGTAAGGAAGGTGAGCGTACCCATAAAATCAAAATCCGTGAATAACATGGCAGTTAGCGCTTGCTGATAGATTTCTCCTGCATGGAATGGCATGTCCTGTTGCCTGCGATCCAATTCGCTGTAGGCATAAACTAAGGCGGGATTGCCCAAAGCCAAACGCGAGGGGAGCGAATCCAATTTATTTGCTTCGCGTACGATTGTTAATGCATCCTTGAGCAATTTATGTGATGTTCTGCCCACCAATCGGCTTTGGAAATAGCCTTCTGGATCTAGTCTAAGGGTAGCCAAAAGGCTGTCTTGACTAGCTTTTGGGGCCATCCCGGCTGCCGTCATGGCTGCGGCTAGGGCCGTCAGATCTCGAGCATACCCTTGGTCAAAAATTGAAAGTTTGTAGGCCTCCCGGTAGGCTTTGTTCGGATTGCCTGGAAAAAAGGCCCCCAACGAAGGCGCATAAAGCAGGCCTGCACAGACCATTTCTCCTCCATAGAATTTGGACAAGGAGTCTGCATAGCCACCCAAATTATCTTCTAGGTAGGGTGAGGCTACTTTTGCCCACTCCGAAAGCCAATTGGCTTCCTGTAGTGCATTTTCGAAAGGCTCCACGTCTGTACCTTCGGTCTTTTTGAGTTTATCCAAACTACCTCTGTAGGTATTTAGGAGGTGCGAAGCAAAGGCTTTGGAATCAAGGGATTCGGATTTTTGACTTAGCAAGTAGTCTACCGTCAGGTTTTTCCATCGGGTGTCGTCCGTGGTGCCACCAGCAGGTAAGTTGGCCTTCCAGATTCCCTCAGGAGATACCTCGCGGACCATGGAGTCTAGGTCTTGGACAAATCCATACTCCAGTTGAATCGCATCTCGGGGCCACATTTCAGTAGGCGCCCCCATGGCATCGCCGATAGCTGACCCTACCAGCATTCCCAAAACTTTGTCGTAGAGCTCCGCCTCGCTTAATCCAAATTCAGTAGGGATTTCGTTGGAGAAAGAGGTGGATGCCACTTCGGTTTCTTGTTTTGCACAAGAAAAAGATAGAAGGCTAAGAAAAATAAAGGCTAGCTTTTTCATTTAGGACAGGAGGTAAGTTCGTGCACGAGCAAGAAGCGATTTTTTTTCATCTAAAGTTAAAGTTACGGGCAATTGGGCAATCCCGATTAATCTGCGAAGGAGTTCCACACCTCGGTATTGCTGCACCAAGTCCCAATCTAGGGGTAAGGTGTAGGTCGTCTGCACCAGTTGGGCTACTCGAGGATCTTGCTGCGTTAGGTCCAGATGCGCGAGCAGTACACCAAGATCAAATTCAGGATCGCCCAGACCACCAAATTCGGGATCAATGATTTTGATTCCGGAGGCCACTTCTAGCCAACTGCCTGGATAAAAATCTCCATGGATTAGAGTTTTGCCTGTTTTGAGGTAGTGCTGTCCGAGTGAATGAATTTTCGCTTTGAGTGCAGCGTCGCGCTTGTAGGGAAGACTTGACTCTTGCAATCCCGGTTGGATTTGGTCTAGATCAAACCCATTTTCTTCCAAAAATGGAAACTCAAAAATATGCTCGTGATTTAAGGTACGCATGCCGGCGGTATCTGGGAAATCGGAAACCTGCACCTGATGAAGTTGCATTAAATATTCCACTAGATGAATAAGTTCATTGGATTGAAGCTGCCTGATTCCATCATAAAGCGGTAGAAAGTCGCTTCCTTCACCCAAATCCTCCAAGAGCATGAGATGCGCCTGGGAATCGTAATGCAGTACCTTGGGGGAATGGGATGCCAGGTATGGATTTCTGTTCAGGAGTGTTAAGAATCGGTATTCCACCTCAATTCGGCTGATGGGAGCAGGGATTTGCGGGTATTTCCGAACAAAGGGTTTGGACTGCTTGAGGATGTAGCTACCCAGATTCGTTTTTATTCGAAGTACCAAATTCATGTTGCTTTCGCCTGGCACTTCGGTATGGATGATGTGTTCACCAGACTTCCAAATACCTAAGTTTTGGAGGAGTTCGATGGGAGAATTTTGCTGAATATCAATCATAAGCTCACAAGTCCTCAAATTTAGTCTTTCAATAGAAAGAAGTGGCCGGTTTGGTTAGAATATTAAATTAGAAAGGGAGGATTTGTGCTGGCTATCGAAGCTATTTCTCTATTTTTGACTAGTAAAACTAAACCCAAATATGTTCGGACTTCATCGATCGCTCTTTACGGAGGAGCATGACTTATTTCGCCAAAGCGTTAGAGATTTTATTGCAAAGGAGATTATCCCAAATAATGCAGCCTGGGAAACTCAGAAGATGGTGAGCAGAGAATCCTGGCTCAAGCTCGGAGAAAATGGATTTTTAGGCCTGCAGGCCCCAGAGGAATTGGGAGGATTGGCCATTCAAGATTTTCGTTACCCCGCTATTTTTATTGAGGAACTTGGTTTGAGTGGTTGTTCAGGCCCTGCGATAGGGTATCCCTTGCACAGCGACATTGTGATGCCCTACATTTTGCACTATGCCACAGAATCAGCAAAGAAAAAATACATTCCTAAAATGGTCAGTGGGGAATGGATTGGTGCAGTAGCCATGACTGAGCCTGGTGCTGGCTCTGATTTGCAAGGCATGCGCAGTACTGCTGATGATAAGGGAGATTTTTTCTTGATGAATGGCTCCAAAACCTTCATCACCAACGGCTACCTGTCCGATGTGGTGGTGGTAGCTGCCAAGACTGATTCCAGCAAAGGGGCCAAAGGAATTTCCCTATTTCTAATAGAAAAAGGCATGCCTGGATTTTCCAAAGGGGTACCTTTTGAGAAAGTGGGATTGCACGCTCAGGATACCTGCGAACTGTTTTTTGAAGACGTGAAAATCCCAAAAGAGAACTTGCTTGGTAAACTAGGGGAGGGTTTCACCTACCTGATGACTGAATTGGCGCAGGAGCGTTTGGTCGTGGCATTGGCGGCGATTGCACTTGCTGAGTATGCCTTAAAAAGTACCATTGACTATGTGAAGCAGCGGAAAGCCTTTGGAAAGGCCATTAGTGAATTCCAAAACACCCGATTCAAACTAGCCGAAATGGCGGCCATGGTGGAGCAGGGGAGGATTTATTGCGACTACTTGGTGCTATTGCACAATGAGGGAAAGCTAGATTCGGCCATGGCTTCTGCGGCCAAGTACAACATGACTGAACTGCAATGTAAGGTGGCCGATGAATGCGTACAGTTGCACGGAGGATATGGCTACATGTGGGAATATGGGGTAGCTCGCGCCTGGGCAGATGCTCGCGTACAGCGGATCTATGCAGGCACCAATGAGATCATGAAAGAACTGATCGCTCGAAAAATATTGAAATAGTGTAGGTGATGCTTGGCGATGCCCAACTATTTTAAGTAATTGAACTTTTAAAACACCCAAACTAGTAGACAAATGAACGATTTCTCTTGGTTTAAATTTTATCCTTCGGCTGTTCCTCATGAAGTAGATTGTGCTGCCTATTCCAGCGTAACGGAGCTTTTTGAAGAAAGTGTCAAGAAATATGGAACAGCTGTAGCCTACGAATGCATGGGCAAAACCCTATCTTTTCAAGAGTTGGACCGCTTGAGTGCACAGTTTGCCAATTACCTAATCCACGAATTGAAGCTGAGCAAAGGGTCTCGGGTAGCGA
>JBIIGH010000124.1:0-7272 GCA_044236565.1 Algoriphagus sp.
TACCCCGACAAACAATCGGTTTATCTAATTTTCAATTCGAATCCATCTTGAATTCCTAACTTGAAGTTCTTATTCAACCCACTATGAAAAAATCAATCCTAGCCCTCCTGCTTGTTGGCGGGCTCCTCACCTTGGAAGTTGGTGCTCAAACCATCTCTCCAACTTCAGAAAAAGCGCTTCAGGAGTCTATAAACAAGCATAGCGCACTACTTTCCTCCTCTCCACTGGCTGATTTCAAAGCCAAGAACGTGGGGCCTACCAATATGTCTGGACGAATCATTGACATTGAAGTAGCTTCAAATCCGAACACGTTTTATGTGGCTGCAGCTTCAGGTGGGGTTTGGAAAACTACGGACAATGGGCAGTCATTTGCCCCGATTTTTGATCACCAAGCGGCTCTAGGCATCGGTGCCATGGCCCTTTCCAAATCCAACAATGACATACTTTGGGTAGGTACAGGAGAAAATAACTCCAGCCGATCTACCTATGCAGGTGCTGGTCTTTACAAATCAGTAGACGGAGGTAAAAGCTGGCAGATGATGGGCTTGCTTCACTCCCAACACACCGGACAAATCCAAATTCACCCCACCAACCCCGACATCGTGTGGGTAGGTTCCATGGGTTCATTGTACTCCAAAAACAAAGAAAGAGGTCTCTACAAGACCATCGATGGGGGCAAAACCTGGAAGAAGGTGCTCTACATTGACGACAACACAGGAATCATCGACATCAAGCTTCATCCTACCAACCCAAACATACTTCTTGCAGCAAGCTGGGAGCGGTTCCGCCAAGCACATGACTTTATTGGCAATGGCAAAGGCTCAACCATCTGGAGATCTGAAGACGGAGGAGATACCTGGAAAAAATCAGTGACTGGATTCCCACAGGATGAATTTGTAGGTAGAATCGGATTTGATTTTAGCCTTTCCAGTCCTGAAGTGGTGTATGCACTTTTGGACAACCAAGGCAAATCAGACAAGCCCGCTCCTGCTCCAAGACAACGCCCTGGGGCTCAGCCTGAAGAAAATCCAATCAAATTGGAGGACTTTGCTACCATGACCCTTGACCAAGCCTTGGCTTTGGAAGACAAGAAATTAGAGTCTTTTATCCGAAGAAACCAGTTTGCAAGCAAATACACACCAGCAGAACTGAAGCGACAACTCAAGACGGGTAAAATCACCACCACGCAAATCGCCAACTACCTAGGAGGCGCGGTGGATGCCAATGCAGCGATGTTTGGTGCTCCCATCAAAGGTGCCGAAGTGTATCGATCCACGGATAGCGGAAAAAATTGGTCGCTAGTATCTGAGTCAGATATCAGCCAATTGTACAATTCCTACGGCTATTGGTTTGGAGAGATTCGGGTAAGCACCTCCAATGAAAATGAAATCTTTGTGCTGGGTGTACCGCTTTTGGTGTCTCGTGACGGAGGAAAGAACTTTTCCCGTACTGACTCCATCGGCAGACCGCACTCGGATCACCAGGCCATGTGGATCAACCCTAAGGATTCCAAGCACATCTTGCTCGGTAACGATGGTGGATTGTACAGAAGCTACGGTGGCGGTTCTCGTTGGGATCACCTCAACACTCAAATGCCAATTTCCCAGTTCTATTCCGTCATGGTAGACAATGCCACCCCTTACAATATCTATGGCGGCATGCAAGACAATGGCGTATGGTATGGCAAATCCACCAATGCCCCTGAGGATCCTTGGGAGTCTCTCTATGGAGGCGATGGCATGGTCGTGGCAGTTGATACACGCAACAACGACATCGTCTACACCGGATCACAATTTGGTAACTATGTGCGCATTAATAAAAAGACAAATGAGCGCAAGCGCATCACCCCAGGCCACGATATCGGAAAGGCTCCCAACCGTTGGAACTGGAGAACCCCAGCAGAACTGAGTTACCACAACCAGGACATCGTCTACATGGGATCGCAGTATGTATACCAATCCCTAGATCAAGGAAATACCTGGACTACTATTTCTCCGGACCTAACCAAAAATCAAAAAAGTGGCAATGTGCCTTTTGCTACCCTATCTGTAGTGGAAGAATCACCGCTTGAATTTGGAACCCTTTATGCAGGATCAGATGACGGCAATGTCTGGGTGACGCGAAACAATGGCGGCAGCTGGACCAGCTTGAATGCTGGCCTTCCTCAAGATCGTTGGGTAAGCAGCATTTCTCCCTCCAACTACAAGGAAGGGTTGGTTTACATTACACTCAATGGCTACCGCTACGATGAGTTTACGAGCTATGTCTACAAAAGCGAAGACTATGGCAAGACTTGGACCTCCATCGCTTCCAACCTGCCGAATGAATCGGTGAATATCATCATTGAAGATCCAAAGATGCCCAACCTGCTGTATTTGGGCACAGACCATGGGCTGTATGTAAGTTTGGATGCAGGCAAAAACTGGAACTTATTCCAAGGCCAAATCCCGAACGTAGCCATTTACGACATGGTCATCCAAGAGCGTGAAAACCACCTCATTGTGGGTACCCATGGACGAAGCGTCTATGTAGTGGATCTGAAACCCATCCACAAATGGGCTACTCCAGCTCCTTTGGTGATGGAGAAAAAATAAAGCAAATCCACCAACAAAAAGCCCTTCCAAATTTGATTTTGGAAGGACTTTTTTATGGATCTGATTTTGCAGAGTTCGAAGCTTAGAATAATTTAAACCCTACCGAAAGCACCCACTGGTTCAGTCGGTTATCGGCGGTATAGGAACCCACATTTTCGGTAAACCTACTCAAACCTCCTTCGTATTTTCCTTCAACAGTAAGGTTGCCTAAATCCACTCCTACCCCAGTTTGATAGCCAAGAGTCGCCTTTTTAAAGTCGATGTTTTGGACTGTAGTTCCTGCTTCCTTGAGCGAGGAATCAATGTTGAAACTAGCGATCGGTCCAGCCATCACACGGATGATTTTGAGCAGTCGAAAACCTGCCATTACGGGCACATCCAAGCGATTAAACTTGGCTTCATAGTTAATGGGAGGAATACTACTTAAGGAAGATATTTCAAGAAACTGCCCGGTCGTTTGCGTAAACAATACCTCAGGTTGAACAAAAAAACCAACACCCCCAAATCGGGCAAACACACCCAAATGGTAGCCCATTTGTGCATCGCTGGGCACCAATTGCCCCCCTTCAAAATTTACTTGGGTACTACTTAATCCTCCTTTAAGGCCGAACCCATTTTTCTGGGCGTGCACAGCAAAGGAACCAAAGGCAAATAGCAAAACAAGAACTAGCTTTTTCATGGCGTGAGTGGCTTGGTTAGGAGAAAAATTACAGAATTATCCATGCAATTTTATTGCCAAAACGAAGTGTCTCTAAAAATTAGTATGGACCGATACGAAAAGACTGCCCTTAACTCGTCAAATTCCTGTTTTTTTCGTTCCTCGGATGACTAAAATCATCTTTACCCCTACTTTTAGAATCAGGTTAAGCTAAGTTGTTTTGCCAATATACTGATGCCCTCCCGAAAAGTTTTAGGCCGAAAGCCCAACTGATTTTTTGCCTTTTCTATCACAAAACCGGTCTTCATCGGTCTTTTCGCCGGCTGGGTAAACAGCGTGGAATCGGTTTGGTTGATCAGGCTTTTATCCAACCCAAAGTAGTCGGCAGTTTCCATAGCCATTTGGTAGGGGGTCAATAATTCTGAACCAGAAATATTGAAAATTCCTGTGGCTCCCTGCTCAGCCATCAAAATACATCCAGCAGCCAAATCCTCAGCCAGCGTTGGCGTGCGTACCTGGTCATCCACTACCTGGATCTGCTTGCCTGCTTCGAGGGAAGACTTCACCCAAAGGATGATGTTGGAGCGACTCAAGTCATTTGCCAGTCCGTAGACCAAGACTGTACGTGCAATCGCCCACTTCAAGCTGGAACGCTTAAGCAGCTCCTCCCCGTCCAACTTGGTTTGTCCATAGTAATTCACTGGATCGGCTACGGCGTCCTCTGTGTATGGATTTTGACCGTCTAATCCAGAAAAAATAAAGTCTGTAGAGACAAAAATGAAGTGCGATTGAATTTTCTCTGCTGCGGAAATCAAGTATTTCGTTGCCAAGACATTGGCTCGGTAACAGGCTTCTTGGTGCTTCTCACACTCGTCCACGTGGGTCATGGCAGCACCATGAATAATCACTTCCGGGTTAAGGTCTGCCAAGGTCGCCTCTACCTCTTGCTCATTTTCTATATCCAAGGTTTGGTAGCTGTAACCCGACCCAGTAAGTCTGCAGGCACCTCTCCCGGTGGCAATCACTTCGAAATTTCCTTGTTGAACCAACTGCTCTACTAGCTTCTGACCCAGCAGACCATTGGCCCCCGTGATCAGAATTTTTGGCTTATTGTTCGACGGGGTAGACATAACCGAATTCTTTTTCAATTTTTTTGCGAGACATTTTTTCTACCGTAACCTTCATCAGTACGGGTTCCAAAGGAACTTCCCTGGCTGTTTTCTCCGCAGCAATTTTATCCACTACTTCCAAGCCTTGGATTACCTGGCCAAAGACCGTGTATTCAAAATCCAAGTGAGGCGTCCCCCCTTGTTCGGCATAGGCCTTCACTTGTGCAGGAGTATAATCCTTGGTGAGTTTTAAGGACAAGGTCTTGGCAATTTCATCTCGTTTGGAGAGCAACAACTGAGTCAAACTATCCATTTTCCCCTCTGCAAATAAGCGACTGTAGTCCTCCTTCATCTGCTTCTGGCTCTCCAGCTGCATAAACTGAAATACTGCTTTCTGCAAGGCAGGAAAATCCGTCGTCAATTCCAACTCCTCATAGGTTCTCCCCTGCACTATATAAAACTGGGACCCATTGCTTCGCTTCTGAGGGTTGATATTATCCCCTTGTCGTGCCGCAGCAAGCATTCCCTTGATGTGTACATGCTTTCGATTGATCTCTGCAGGAAGCGTTGGCCATTCTTGAGCAGGCAAGCCTTCTTTTCCAAAGACATCACCACCTTGAACCATGAAGCCTTGAATCACCCGATGAAACTGGGTAGAATCAAATCGCCCATCCTCTGCCAAGGATAAAAAATTGGACTTGTGCTCAGGCGCATCGTCAAATAAAATCGCCTTAATCTCTCCATGTCGTGTGGAAATAGTAACTACATAATCCTTGTCTTTGCCACAAGCCGAAAAGCTCAGCATAGAAAGGAAAAAGAATAGAATCCGCATTTTCTTGTTCATATCAATGAGGGGACTGTTTGATTTGTTCTAAAATAGTTTTTCCTCCTGCCTGAAGGACCTGATTTGCCAATGCCTCACCCAACTGCTCTGCATCTTTGGGAGATCCTGTTACTTCCAAGACGATGCGCTGCTGCCCATCCAAACTCACAATCCCTCCTTTTAAGTGGACAGCGTTTTCAGCAAGTGTTGCCAAGGCAAAAACTGGAATGCTGCAGCCTCCTTCCAACACCCTCAGGTAAGCGCGCTCAGCCAGCAAGCAGGTGGCTGTATTGGCATCGTTGCAAGCGGAAATAATCGCTGCACGAAGCTTGGGATCCAGACTAGTGCAGGCCTCAATGGCAATGGATCCTTGGCCTACCGCAGGAATAAATTGATTGATGTCTAAGTGCTCCACCACCGAATTTGCATAGCCCATGCGGTAAACCCCAGCGTAAGCCAAGAGCAATGCATCGCAAAGGCCCTCTTCCATTTTTCGAATGCGGGTTTGCAGGTTGCCTCGGACCTCTACGGTTTTCACATGAGGATAAAAATACTTGAGGGTCGCTATTCTTCGTGTAGAAGAAGTACCCACCACCAAGTGGGCATCGCTTAAGGAAACTCCTTTTTTTGCCGATAAAAGCACATCCTGGGCTTGCTCACGAACCGAAAATGCAATCAGCTCCAAGCCTTCCCCCAACTTGGAGGGCATATCCTTTGCGGAATGCACGGCAATATCGATGCTCCCATCCAACAACTGATCCTCTAGCTCTTGGGTAAAAACCCCTTTGGAACCAATCTTTGAAATGGAAACATCCAAGACCTGGTCACCCTTGGTATCAATCGTAACAATCTCTGATTCCATACCCGCCTGTTTGAGCAAGTCCGCCACATGAACCGCTTGCCAAAGGGCAAGTTTGCTTGCACGTGTTCCAATTTTTACAATCCGATTACTCACTGCTTTTCACGCTTTAATGATTTCTTCACCACGGTATCCACTACAAATTTGATGATTTCTGCTGCAACATTTACGCCTGTAGCACCTTCGATTCCTTCCAATCCGGGAGAACTATTGACTTCCAAAATCAAAGGGCCTCGCGCAGATTGAAGCATGTCCACCCCTGCCACATCCAGCCCTAGGGCCTTGGCAGCATTGAGGGCTGCTTGCTTTTCAGCACGGCTCAATTTGATGACGGTCGCAACTCCTCCCCGATGAAGATTGGAGCGAAACTCTCCTTCTGCACCTTGACGCTTCATCGCTCCTACTACCTTCCCGTTTACTACGAAAGCGCGGATATCTGCTCCCTTTGCTTCTTTGATGTACTCCTGAACAATTATTCGGGCCTTCAAACCATGAAAAGCCTCTACTACAGACTGGGCAGCTTTCTTGGTTTCTGCCAAGACCACACCCAAGCCTTGCGTTCCTTCCAATAATTTGATGATCACGGGAGCCCCACTTACCTGCTCAATCAACTGCTTCTCTCCTCCCTTGGAAAAATTAGTAAAGGCTGTCTTGGGCATACCCAACCCGTTTTTGGATAGAATTTGCAAGCTCCTCAACTTATCTCTACTTCGAACGATCGCCTGAGAAGTCACTGCAGAAAATACTCCCATCAACTCAAATTGCCGAACGACAGCCGTACCATAAAAAGTTACAGATGCCCCGATTCGAGGAATGATGGCATCCACACCCTCCAAACGCTGCCCCTTGTAGATGATCGAGGGGCCTTCTTGCTCGATGATCAAGTCACAAAGACTGTGGTCTACCACTAGGGCTTCATGACCCGCCTTTTCGATTTCTTCAATTAAGCGTTGGGTTGAGAATATCTTGGGGTTCCTCGAAAGGACAGCAATTTTCATTTCTTTTTGCGGTAGGGTTTACCTAAGTTGGTTTTGGATACATCCACGAGAAATCTTCCCCGTAGAATTTTTCTGCCCAGCAGAATGGAATTTTTCATGCTAGACCGATCGGTGAGCGTAAACTCGGCACGAAAGGTTTCTCCAGCCAGCTGGAGCTTGGTTTCTATCAGGTAGCGGACCTCCACTTGTCCGAAGGAGTTTTTGACTTTCTTTTCTCTGTAGGATTCAAAA
>JBIIGH010000125.1:0-7246 GCA_044236565.1 Algoriphagus sp.
TCAAGTAGAGCGGATCATCGCCAACTCCATAGGCAAAGTAGTCAGTATTCCAATTGGTGTAGGCATTTCCAAAACGGTTGAGATTTCCGGTTTTTTCGCCCAATCCCAGAAATTTCTCGTTAGGCTGCAGTTTTTTGTAGGCCGCTACCTCAGTTCCAATCCAGGAAACGCCAAAGGAATCATCCTGGTTGAGTAGCTTTCCATGGGTATCAAAAAATGTCAAAGCGAAGGAGGCAAGGTTTATTTCTACGCGAAGGAGCTGGGTGGTTAGAATCAATTGATCTCCCAAATCTTCTAGCTCAAAATTCACCCCTTTTGGCTGACCGATGACCGAATAGGGGTTGGATTCAAAGGACTCAAATCGACTCGCTTGTACTCGGATAATTCCCGTATCGAATACGGTGAGATTGAAGAATGCAAGGCTGCTTTTTCCTGCAAGGCCAAGGGCAGTTGTTTTCCACTCCAGAACCTTTCCAAAGGCTTGGTGTCGAAAAGAATTCCGTGAAATCTTGGTGGCTATATTACTCTCGTTCATTCGTCAAATGGGATTTGTCCAGCTTAGGGACCTTGCTAATTTAGAAACGATTAATTAGGATAAAAATCCGTTTAGGTGAAGTTGAGGCCCTTTTTCCGAGTTGAAAAAAAGCAAATCCCCTTTCATTTAAAATTTTGACCTATTCAATCGTTTGCAATGAATAGTGAAGAAATTTCAAAAATTTAGGCGTTTTGAATTCGCACCGAAGATTTTCGAACCAATAATTCAGTAGCTAAGACCACCGAGGCTTGGATGTCCTCTGGATTAATTTTTTTCTCAATCCAATCCAAAAGAATTTCAGTGGCAGTGGCGCCGATGCGAAATCCATTTTGTGCAACGGAAGACAAGCTTGGGTCTACAATCGAACAAAACTGCCAATTGCTAAATCCTACCACCCCAATTTCATTTGGTACGGAGTAGCCTGCAGCCTTACATGCCATCATCGCACCCACTGCCGCCAAGTCATTGTTGGCAAAAAAAGCATCAGGCCTAGGCGAAAGGGATTGAAGAAGTTTTGTGGTGATTTTATGTGCTTCCTCATCGGTTCCTTGGGTGCATTCTACTAGGAGCTCAGGGAGAAAAGGAATTCCATGGTCGCGCAAGGCATCGCTGTAGCCTCTACTTCGTTCTTTAGATATTTTGAGGTTGGAGGGGCCTGCCAGGTGTACGATACGCGAAAAACCTTGCTGAATCAAATGCTTGGTTGCCTCGTAAGATCCAGCATAATCATCGACGATCACATGAATCGCATTTTGGATTTCTGGGACGCGATCAAAAAACACGATTGGATATCCCTGATCCAGCAGTTTTGAAAAATGACTGAATTCGGTCGTTTCTTTGGAGTAGCTCACCAAGAATCCGTCAATCTGGTTGGAAAGCATGGTGTCGATGCTGGATTTTTCTCGAGCAAGCTTTTCGTTCGTTTGGGTGAGGATTACATTGTAGCCACGGGAAAAAGCGACTTCTTCAATTCCACTGATGACCGTAGAAAAAAAGAAATGAACCACCTCGGGTATGATCACCCCAATTGTAAAGGACCGACTTTTTCGCAGCGATAGGGCGATGGCATTGGGGCGGTAGTTGAGTTTCTCCGCCATCTCCTTGACTTTCCGCTTGGTTTCATCACTGATCCCCGGATAATCCTTCAAGGCTCGAGATACCGTGGAGGAAGATACCTGGAGTTCCCGAGCAATGTCTTTGATAGTAGCTTGTTCCAGTTTCATTAAAAATTATACTATTCTTAGATTTTACTTACTTCATTTTTTATACAGCTAGCTGTAATGCTTGATGGACAAGTTAGATGAAAATTTTGATTCGATTTAAAAAAAATGAAGTGACAAGATGAATAAAATCTGATGCAATCGTTACCGCAATCGTGTGCATAAAATTTTTTACTTGTTTTTTTCAATAGAAACTTGCGCTGCTTTGAAACTGGGTTTAAGTTAATGAATGCATTGAATAATCCTCGATTCACCTGATTTTCTTGAATTGTTGATTTTTTAATAAAAACAATTAAAAATATAATTATATCAATCTTTAAATTTAAACAACCTAAACTCAAACACCATGAAAGTTTTTAAGAAAATCGGATGGGCACTGGCCTTTTTTCCGGTGCTTGTAGCCTGCGAGACCTACGAAATGCCTCCGATCATTCCGCAGACGGGAGCAAATGTGTCGCTTCCTGCTACCACGACCTTTGCACTTGTGAAGGCTAATGCAGACAAAAGCACAGTAGACTTTACCATTACTGCAGCTGATTTTGGTACTTCTGGTACGATCAAGTACGAACTACAGATGGACCTTCCTGGAGCAAATTTTGCTGCTCCTGCAAAATTGGGAGAGTCTGAATCCAATGTGATCAAAGTAAATGTTGCTGAGTTCAACAAGGCACTTCTCGCTAAGAAACTAGCTTTTGGAGTAGCTGCCAACGTGGAATTCCGTGTTAAAGCAAGCATCAACCAACCACTTTCTCCGATTTTTGGTGCAACTGCTGTGTACAAGGTAACTCCATTTGATGCGACTGTGGCGATGCCTTTGATGCACGTTCCTGGTGACTACCAAGGATGGGATCCATCTAATTTGAAGACCGTACTTTACTCTGAGAATATCGATGACAAATTCAAAGGATTTGTACACATCATCGGGGGTTCTAGAGAATTCAAATTCACCACTGGCCCTAACTGGGATGTTAACTTTGGTGATAACGGTGCCAACAACAGCTTAGATGCAGGTGGAGATAACATAAAAGTTGCAGCCGATGGTACTTACGAAATCAACGTAGATCTAGGTGCTAAAACCTACACTATAGCTCCAGTGAAGCGCTGGGGAATCATCGGTAGTGCTACTGCCGGGGGTTGGGATTCAGAAACACCAATGAACGCGTTTGATAAAGCAACCAACTCCTTGAAAATCACTGCTGACCTTAAGGTGGGTGAGTTCAAGTTTAGAGCAAATAACTCTTGGGACTTCAACTACGGTGGAAGTGGAGGTAACTTGACTGCAGGTGGAGCAAACATCGCTATTCCAGCAGCAGGTAACTACACCATCACTTTCTTCTTAGGACCTAAAGGCGAAGCCAAGTACACACTTGTTAAAAATTAAGGATCCACTCGGACTTAATTTAGTTTCAATCCAGTAGTTTTAACCGGCATTCGAGCGTGATTCGGATGCCGGTTATTTATTCAACCCCATTCTTCATGACCATATCTTTAAGAATCCTGTATTTTTTAAGTTTTAGCCTCTTTTTTGGGGTAAAAGCAATGGCTCAAGTGACTACCGAGCCAGCTATTCCAAATGCAGGCGCATCCGTAAAAATCATTTACGATGCTTCCAAAGGAACCACAGGATTGAAGGATTGCAATTGCGATGTCTACATACACGTTGGCGCAGTGACAGCAGGTCCTACTTCGACTACTTGGAATCTGGTGCCTTTTCAATGGGGTACCGCCACGGCTGCAGCCAAAATGACCAAAGTAACAGGGCAGCCAAATATTTACACCTACGACCTTACGCCCAACTCGTTTTTTACCAACCCCAACAACCTGACCATCTACCGACTGGGCCTTGTATTCCGAAATGCGGATGGAACCAAAGAAGGGAAGACCAGTTCCAATACCGATTTTTTCGTAGACCTTGCTCAAGGATTTGATGTCAAATTCACTGCACCACAGGCCTCTGGTTCCATATCTTTTGAAATAGGAGATCAATACACCTTTAAGGTTGCTGCTACGGAAGCGGCCAACCTTAGCCTGGAACTGGATGGCCTAAAGGTAGCCGAAGCAAGCAATGCCTTGGAACTCACTTATAACTATACCGCCACCAAGGCTGGAAACTCTAAATTGACAGCTAAAGCTGTTAAAGGAACTACTCAGGATTCCCAAACCCTGGATATTGTGGTCTTTGCACCCTCAGAGGTGGCAACTCTACCAGCTGGCGCAAAGCTGGGCATCAATTACCTCTCGACCACGGAAGTACTCTTGGCTCTGCAAGCACCAGACAAAAGCATTGCCCATGTGATCGGGGACTTCAACGACTGGAAGGTGCTTCCCGAGTACCAACTCAAGAAAACTCCAGATGGTAAAGTATTTTGGATTAAGTTGACGGGGCTCGTGCCTCAAAAAGAATACATTTTTCAGTACCTCGTGGACGGAGACATCCGCATAGGCGACCCCTATGCCGACAAAGTTTCTGACCCATTCAACGATCAAGAAATCATCTCCCAAAATCGCCACCCTGGCTTACTGCCTTATCCAAGCGGAAAGACAGAATTCCAAGCGACCTACCTCCAAACAGGGCAGGTGCCTTATGCCTGGAAGAACTCCAATTTCACAAAGCCTAAGCCAGAAGAGTTGGTGATTTACGAACTACTCGTTCGTGATTTTGACCAGAAAAGAACCTACCAAGCAGTTATCGATCGCTTGGATTACCTCAAGGATTTGGGAATCAATGCCATTGAATTGATGCCAGTAGGGGAGTTTGAAGGAAATTTGTCTTGGGGCTACAATCCCTCCTTTTTCTTTGCGCCAGATAAGTACTACGGCACTAAAAATGACTTGAAGCGCCTCATTGATGAAGCGCATGGCAAAGGTATTGCCGTGATTTTGGACATGGTTCTCAATCATGCTTTTGGCCAAAGTCCAATGGTTCGCCTCTACAATGATGGGGACTACGGTGCACCTACCGAAGACAATCCATGGTTTAACCGAGTAGCCAAGCACCCTTTCAACGTGGGCTACGACTTCAACCACGAAAGTTCCTACACGAAGACCTTTGTTGATTCGGTGAATAACTATTGGCTCACCGAATACAAAGTCGATGGCTTCCGTTTTGACCTTTCCAAAGGATTTACGCAGGTCAACTCAGGATCTAACGTGAACATCTGGTCCCAATACGATCCTTCTCGTGTTAAAATATGGAAGCATATCTACGACCGCATCAAGGCCAACCATCCGGATGCCTACGTGATCTTGGAGCACCTTTCGGTCAATGAAGAGGAGAAAGAGCTGGCCAACTACGGCATGCTTTTCTGGGGGAACATGAATGGTGCTTCCCGTAACCTTGCCAAAGGCAACAACGACAACATGGAGTGGGCCTATTTCAAAAACCGGCAATGGACCAAGAACGGGCTAATAGCTTACCAAGAATCCCACGATGAGGAACGGGTGTTTTGGGAAACCGTAAATTTTGGGGCTACCAGTCCACTCAACCTTAAAAGTGTCGATAATGCCGTGAATCGACACCAACTCATGACCGCCTTCTTCCTGGCCATTCCAGGGCCAAAAATGATCTGGCAGTTTGGGGAGTTTGGCTACGACCTCGAGCTCAACAACGATCGATTGGGTGTCAAACCTACCCGTTGGGAATACCTCAGCAACTCCGATCGACTCAGACTTGTGCAGCTCTACAAGGAGATGTTCAAGCTCCGAGCCAAGTATCCGGTGTTCAATTTCCCGAGCAATGCAAGCCTCAACCTAGGCTCCGCGCAAAAGACCATCCATTTGCAGCACCCAGATCTGCAGGTATTTTTATTTGGCAACTTTGACCTAGTCACCCAAGGGAATCAATCCATCACTTTTCCGAAGACTGGGAAGTGGTACAACTATTTTACAGGCAAGGAATTGAACGTGACATCGGCTCAGGTATCTTTTGGCCTGCGGCCGAATGAATTTTACCTCTTTACCGACAAGCCTTTGCCCTTGCCAGAGAAGGATATCCTGCAGGCCGATTTTATCACGAGCATCCCAGAAGAAGTGGATGAGGAGGGATTTGTAATCTATCCCAACCCGACGACTTCCAATGTTCTGGTGGAATTGCCCAAGGAAATGGCTGGAGCACAGTACCGCGTTCTCGATGTGGCAGGAAGGGTAATTTTTGAGGGAAAAGGAAGTTCAGCGCTGCCGATTTTAGAACTGGAATTAGGTGGAATTCAACCGGGGATGTATATCTTTGAGGCATTTGATACCAAGCGCGTGATTCACAAGCGTTTTATCAAAAAGTAATCAAACCTAAGCACACTATGAAATTTAAACCTGGAGTAAAATACGGATCAGAATTGCGTGATCTATTGGCCTATGCCAAGGAAAATGAGTTTGCCTTGCCTGCTGTCAATGTAATTAACAGCAATTCAGTAAATGCAGTTTTGGAAACCGCCAAAAAGGTAAACTCTCCTGTAATCATTCAGTTTTCGAATGGAGGAGCCCAGTTTTTTGCGGGTAAAGGATTGCCGAATGACAAGCAGCAAGCCAGCATCGCTGGCGGTATTTCTGGAGCACACCATGTGCACCAAATGGCAGAAGCTTATGGCGTGCCGGTAATCTTGCATACCGACCATGCTGCCTTAAAGTTGCTCCCTTGGATCGATGGACTTCTTGAGGCAGGTAAAGCTTATCACCAAGCTTACAAAAAACCGTTGTTTAGCTCGCACATGCTCGACCTTTCTGAGGAGCCTTTACACGAGAACATTGAGATTTCAGCATCTTACTTCCGAGAGTTTGTGAAATTGGACATGGCGATTGAGATCGAATTGGGTGTAACGGGTGGAGAAGAAGACGGCGTGGACAATTCCGATGTAGACTCATCCAAATTGTACACCCAGCCAGAGGAGGTTGCTTATGCATACGAGCACTTGCGAGAAATCGGTGACTTATTTACCATTGCAGCTGCTTTTGGGAATGTGCACGGTGTATACAAGCCAGGAAATGTGAGCTTGAAGCCAATCATTCTTAAAAACTCTCAGGATTTCATCAACGCCAAATACGGCACTACTGGCAAGCCTCTTAATTTCGTGTTCCACGGAGGATCTGGTTCTTCCGTTGAGGAGATTCGCGAGGCAAATAGCTACGGTTCCATCAAAATGAATATTGATACCGACATGCAGTGGGCCATGTGGGAAGGTATTCTCAACTATTACAAGAAAAATGAAGGCTATCTTCAAAGCCAGTTGGGCAACCCAGAAGGCGCAGATAGCCCCAACAAGAAATACTACGACCCTCGCGTTTGGCTTCGCAAGGGAGAGGAAAACTTTGTAAAGCGTCTCGAGCTTGCTTTCGATATGCTGAATGCGGTCAATCGTAATTAAGAGATCGTTGGGATGGGTCCTTCGTAAGTAGGGTTTCGTTCCTCTTTTCCTTGATTTTAATTTTCATGAGAAAGTCACTTGTAGAGGTGACTTTTTCTTTTCCTTATACTACTATGAAAAAACAAGTTGTATTC
>JBIIGH010000126.1:0-7198 GCA_044236565.1 Algoriphagus sp.
GATTCAAAAATCCGCTTGGCATCTGCCTGAAATCGCAAGGACACCTTGCCTTCCATCCTTGGATTAGCAGCAATAAGCGATGCGGCATTGGAAAGCGCTTGAAGATCTATTTCAGTGCCCACAAAGTTCCATCCAAACAAGGAGGTACCCAAGATGGGATAAATCAAATTGGCCCCCACGCCCAGGTCTAGAAGTTGAGTTCCTTCCCCAAGTGGGATTTTTTTGCCATGATCTTTCGCCAGTAAGTCTGCTACATGATGCAAGTAATCCGCTCTGCCGGGAATCGGAGGACAGAGGTATCCGTCCGGAATATCCCAGTAGCTCACCTCATAATAGTGAAGGAGAAGTGCTTTATTCAGCAGCTTTACTGCAATGGGATTGGCAAAGTCAAGACTCTGCTGCCCGTAATCATTGTCGAAAACAATTTGACTTAATTCGGGCAAAGTCTCCACCAGCGCAGCAAGATCGTAACGGCCTTGATGGATGTTTCTGGGATGGAGACCAACCCCCTTTTCTTTGCTTTTCATGAATTGAGTTACTAGGTGAGTTGAAATATCAATAGATTCGGTTTCGGAATTTTTCCTTAGGAATTCTATCTAAGTCAATCAAGTACCCGTTCACCAGGGCATATTCGTATTTTCCGTCTTTGGTTAAGAAAAAGTTGGGAGTAGCCCCTGTCGTCCAGCCTCCTGAATAGCTTGTTGCAGACTTCAGAACTACCAATGGAAGTCCATGTAGCGCTCTTGCAGTATCTTTTTTGACTTGGATCGCCAAGTATCCTTGGCCTAAGAGTTCCAACGCCTTTTCGACGCTTACCTCTTTTACAGTTTCAAAAGGCGTGGGGTACACTTTCCCTTCCTTGTACTGTAGCCCAGTGGCATCTAAGGTCTCTAGTCCAAAGAAAACCTGCATGTCACCTAGGTCTTCTACAGAACCCGCAAAAGAATAGCCTGCTTTGCCTTCGATCTCCCTTCTCCGAATGCCAAGATCTATGGGATACCAGGTGCCATTTACCGGAACTTGCATCTCCTGAATCACCAAATCCATCAATTGAATCCCATTGTCTGGAATAGCAAAATACTGTTCCGTGGTGTACTGCGTATAGCCACGGGTGGCGATGGTGTACAAGGCATCCAAGAGCAGCATAAAATTGATCTTGCGCACCTCTTGCTTTTCTGGGTCTCCCAGCAATCCTCCTGACTCAATCAAAATCGTACTGGTGCCCCACTTCTGAATATTGTCCCCAAAGGCACGTGGCTCAAATGCATCGTCGTATTTGCCGACTTGTCCAGGAATCAATGCTTGAAGGAGTTGATTCATGCTGGCAATGGTCTGCATCGCTCTACCGCGAACTTCATTGATCTCAGTAGCCTCATTGTAAGCGGGGGCCAGCAGGGAAATCGTCGCCTGCTTGGGCGTATTGACCACGTTGTAGTAGATCTGCTGGTCGTGAAGGTTGAAACCAAACTCAGGCTCAAAGTCATCGCGCGCTTTTTTCAAAACCACCGCCTCAGGAGAAATGAGGGAGATGGCATCTCGGTTCAGGTCAATGTCCAGTGCATTCCTCCGCTTGAAAGCATCGGCCCCATCGGGATTGAGCATCGGGATAAATTTGAGCTGCAATTGGGAGTTGAGCAGCTGTCTGATCGCATCGTATGAATCTCCTTTTCCTTCCAAAAAATTGAATAAATCAAACAAGGCCATCGTGGCCGTACTCTCGTTGCCATGCATCTGTGACCACAGCATCACCTTGGTTTGACCGGAACCCCAGTCTAAAGAGGAAATTGATTTGCCTAAAACAGACTTGCCCAAGGGATTCACCCCAAATTGAACCGAATGCTTTTGGATCAAAGGCTGCAAATCCGCATGCGTGAATCGCCTATCTTTAATTGCCGATTCCTGATAGGTTTCAAAGGCATTTTTCAATTCTGAAATTTCAAGTCTTGGTACCGTCGTCTGGGCCCAAGCCCCTGCAATTGCCAAACCAAGAAAAAAAGCAATACTCAAAAAGTGTCTTTTAAGTGCAGCAACCTGTATCTCCATATTTTTAAACGATTTTCAACTAAAACTAGGGAAAGGACTGCAATAATTCCTTCTATTTTTGTCAAACCCAAAAAAATCTTGCCATGAATTTACATGTCCAAGGCCTTGACCTTCCCCTAAAACACCGCTTTACCATAGCCCATCAAAGCCGTGAGGTACAGGAAACCTTAATCGTCAGGCTAGAAGAAGACGGTCTCTTCGGACTTGGGGAGTCTACCACCAACCCTTTTTATGGCATTACCTTGGACAACATGCGGGAAGCCTTAGAAAAATTCAAGCCTGTCCTTTTGGGTGGGAAATGGAATACGCCTGCTGAATTGTGGGAGCTTGGAAAGGAGGTTTTCCGGGACAACCCCTTTGCGCAATGTGCGCTTGACCAAGCCGCTTGGGACTTGTATACCAAGAAGAAGGGGAAAAAACTGTACGAGTATCTCGACCTGAATCCGCAGCGCATTCCTACCACAAACTTTACCATTGGAATCGATACGGTCGAGAAAATGTGCGCCAAACTGCGAGAAGTGAACTGGCCGATTTACAAAATAAAGCTCGGTACGGATCAGGATTTGGAGATCGTTCGGGAACTTCGGAAAAACACAAATTCCATATTTCGAGTCGACGCCAATTGCGCATGGACTGTAGATCAAGCAATTTCCTATTCCGAAGAGCTGGCCCTTCTTGGGGTAGAGTTTATAGAACAGCCTTTGGCAAAAGACAACCTGGAAGGGATGCGCGAGGTTTTTGCCCAGTCCAAACTCCCACTAATCGCAGATGAGAGTTGCATCAGCGAAGCGGATGTGGATAAGTGCCAGGGCCGCTTCCATGGGGTCAACATCAAGTTGGTCAAAGCTGGAGGCATCACCCCTGCACTCCGCATGATCCAACAAGCCAAAGCCCTAGGAATGAAAACCATGGTGGGTTGCATGACCGAATCCTCCGTTGGCATCAGCGCCATTGCACATATTGCCCCCCTTTTGGATTATGTGGACATGGATGGAGCCATGCTCCTCGCCAAAGACCCTGCCAAGGGCGTGCGAATTTTTCCCGATGAAGTGCTCTTTCCCGAAGGTCCAGGCATCGGCGCCGAATTACTTGTTTGACCTCCCTTAATCAAAAAGCCCCCAGCATCAACTTGATACTGGGGACTTTATGTAGTGAAGCAACTGAGATTAGGCGTCTCCGACAATCAATTTAAACCCTTCACCGTGAACGGTGATGATTTGAACTCGAGGATCATCTTTCAAAATCTTTCGGATTTTACTCAAATACACGTCCATGGAACGGGCATTGAAATAGCTGTCATCTCCCCAGATTTGCTTGAGCGCATGACTTCGGTTGACCAACTTATTTATTTCTGATGCAAGGAGGCGGATCAACTCATTCTCTTTAGAAGTCAACTTGTGCTTGCCAGAAGGCCCTTCAATGTATTGTTCGTCGTAGTGCAAAACAAAGTCTCCAAACGCATAGATTTTCAAAGGGCTCACCTCCGAGGATCTTTGCGTTCGCTTGAGGACAGCTGTAATCCGCAACAGCAGCTCCTCCATGCTAAAGGGCTTGGTCAAGTAATCGTCTGCACCGATTTTTAAGCCATCGATCACATCCTCTTTTTGGTTTTTGGCGGTAAGAAACAAAACAGGCTGATCTTCTTGTACCTTCTTTATTTCTTTGGCCAAGGTGAATCCATCCTTTTTGGGCATCATCACATCGAGAAGACATAGGTCAAACTTGTCTTTTTTAAACTTATTCCATCCCTCTTCCCCGTCACGGCAAAGCGTGGTGTCATACCCTTTCATCTGAAGGTACTCCTGCAAGATCTCACCCAAGTTGGGGTCGTCTTCTACAACTAATAGTTTGGCCTTGCTCATTGTTTTTTAGGTAGGTTAATGGTGAACGTACTTCCTTTTCCAAGTTCAGACTGCACCTGAATATCTCCCTTATGGGCTTCAAGCATTGTTTTTACATAGGATAATCCCAATCCAAAACCTTTGACATCGTGGACATTTCCGGTAGGAACGCGGTAGAATTTATCAAAAATCTTTTTTACTGCATCTCGACTCATGCCTATTCCTTGGTCTTGCAATCTGATTTGTACAGCTGAACCTTGATCTTTTACGGAAACGTGGATCCTAGGGTTGGAAGGAGAATATTTGTTGGCATTGTCCAACAGGTTGTTGAATAAATGGGTCAAATGAAAGACGTCACCAACGATGTAGGGATCTTCCAATTCCCCACTAAACTCCAATTTTCCTCCACGGTTTTCTACCTGAAGGGAAAACTGATCCATGCAGGCCTGCAGCATTGCCGGTAGATGGATGGATTCAAGTTTGAGGCTAAACTCTTTCCGATCCAATGCCGCTGCTTGCAGCACTTTTTCCACCTGACCCACCAAGCGCTTATTTTCTTCTTTGATAATCCCTAAGTAACGGGTTCGAAACTTGTCCTGATTGCTTAATTCTGGGTCTTGCAAGGCCTCCACCGCCAGACTTACCGTAGCAAGTGGGGTTTTGAACTCGTGGGTCATGTTGTTGATAAAGTCGTTTTTGATGTCAGAAAGCGCTTTCTGTCTCAAAATGATGCGAATCGCATAGTAAAAACAAAAAATGATCACCAAAATAAAGAAAATGGAACTCGAAATAGGAAGCCAAACTTGTCGGAACACGTGGCTACTTTTCTCTGGGAAGTACACATAAATAAAGTTGTCATTGCCCAAAATATCATTGGGAAATAACTTGGACTGCAGCCCTTCCTGAAGCAAAACCTGTGGGTCTAAGATCTCCCCAACGGCAATGATTTTTCCCTCTTCTCCTGATTTAACTCCCAATTCAAAGCTCTCTGCTATTCCCTTCTCCAAAAACTGACTTTTCAACAACCTTCGCAATTGTGCAGTATCTAGACGATCCATAATCGCTTGCTGACCCTCTGCGAGCTCAGAAAACGCCTGATTCATCAATTCAATTTTGATATTGGTCTTCCGGATCTTGTCCAGTGCATCATCCGAAAGATTTACTTTGGTCTCAAATTGAGGCACGATCCCCGTATAGGGTCGCGCAGACTCCCTAGCAAATCTTTGCTTTTGGTTTAAATATTCCAGCTGCCGCTCTTTTTCCTGAAGGAGAATTTGCATCTCGTCCGGCGTAAATAGCGCAGAAGCCACTTCCGGAGTCATGTAGGCAAAAAAGTTTTCCAGCTCAGATAAGATCGTTGCATCCAAGCCTCTGGATTGCAACATTCTACGAAACGTACTGCTGACCTGGGGTACTACCGGGGCCAAGAGTAAGGTGTCTACCAAAGAGGGTCGGCTGTAGGTCCGGTTGGTATTAATCTGCAAATCAATAGGATCAATCTTTTTGAAAATGGTCTCTTTCAAGACTGGATCCTTGATCAACTTACTAAGCAACACATCCGAGGTTTCTCCTTTCTCCAGTTCGGCTACGGTCTCAGCAATGGCTTGCAAGGCATTCTGATCAAAGCGCTCCTTATTGATTCGAATGGCGTTACGTATCCAATAGTACTGAAAGCCCATCAAGCCAAAGCTCGCTAGGGACATCAACACAATAATCAACGTAATATTGCTTTTGGACATGGTACAAAATTAAGCGGATAGCGGGGGAAGGAGCCCGTATTAACATGTTTTAACGAGTAATCGAAAGAAGTTTCTTTCATTTTCCCCTTTTTGCCCGTATTCTAGCAGTACGAATTTGTTGGTTTTCTAATTACATACCCAAAAAAAAGGAAGGTTATATGCCTTCCTTTTTTATTGTTTCGGTATTTTTGCCCCCTCAACCTAACCTCTTCCACTCGTGCACAAACCCACGCACATACAAGGTGTTGCCCTAGAAGCCTTAGCCAAAGAATTTGGAACACCACTTTATTTGTACGATGGAGAAAAAATTGTACACCAAATTCAAGCACTTCAAACTGCCTTTGCGGCAGTTCCCCTCCGCATAAAATATGCAACAAAAGCGCTATCGAGCCTTTCTGTGCTGAGCCTTATCCGAAATGCGGGTGCAGAACTAGATGCCGTTTCCCTTGAAGAAGTTAAACTTGGACTCCTTGCAGGAAGTTCTGCTGCGGAAATCATGTACACCCCAAGCGGGGTTTCCTTTGCAGAAATCCAAGAGGCCGTACAGATTGGCGTCATGGTCAATGTGGATAGCCTTCCCCTTTTGGAAAAGTTTGGACAAACCTACGGCAGCACTGTACCCGTATGCATTCGAATCAACCCACACATTCTTGCTGGAGGCAACCTGAAAATCTCCACAGGGCACAAGGATAGTAAGTTTGGGATTTCAATTGAACAGCTCCCACAAATCTTGGAATTGGTCAAGCGCTACCAAATCCCAGTAGCCGGACTACACCTCCACACAGGCTCTGACATCTACGATGCAGCCGTGTTTTTGAAAGGTGGAAATGTATTATTTGAGGCAGCCATGCAGTTTCCTGACTTGCGCTTCCTTGACTTTGGTGGAGGATTCAAGGTGGCCTACAGCTCGGAGGACAAGGCTACGGATATCCCCGAGCTCGGCCGCATCGTGAGTGCTGCTTTCCAAGAGTTTTGCAAGACCTATGGGCGTCAACTCGAACTTTGGATTGAGCCAGGCAAATTTATTGTAAGCGAAGCGGGCTACTTGCTGGTTCAGGCAACTGTAGTCAAAGAAACACCCACATTGCATTTTGTAGGAGTAGACTCGGGGCTAAATCACCTGATCCGCCCCATGATGTACGATGCCTATCATGAAATCTACAACTTGAGCAACCGTGAAGGAGCAACTGAAAACTACACCGTGGTAGGCTACATTTGTGAAACAGACACGCTGGCGTCTCAACGACAGCTGCATACTGTAAAAGAGGGAGACATCCTCGTCATCCAGAATGCTGGAGCCTATGGCTACACCATGTCTTCCAATTACAACGCACGACTTCGGCCTGCCGAAGTGCTCGTATGGAAAGGGAAAGCGCACCTAATCCGGAAGCGGGAAGAGTTTGAAGACCTCATTCGGAATCAGGAACTCATTCAATGGTAAGCCCTACGGCAACTTGATTTTTACAAGCCCATTTCCTCGGCTTATTCTTTAATAAAAACATTCCCCACCAAAAAGGACTTTAGAATCTAAAGCTCCTTTTTTTATGACCAAAACCCTGCGCTTGGTGTTGGGGG
>JBIIGH010000127.1:0-7177 GCA_044236565.1 Algoriphagus sp.
CTGCTGAACGAGCAAACGAGCAGCTTCTTCACTTCGAGCCCCCACCGCACAGTAGAGGTAGAGTTCCTGGTCTTTGGGGAGTTGACTGACCTGATCCAGAAAATTGGAGCTATAGTAATCGATTTCCAACGCGTCTGCAATTTTGCCCTGGGCTACTTCGCCCGCCGTACGCACATCTATGACCGTTCCGGAAGTGCTCTTAGATGCAAACTCCTGTGCAGATAAGGTGATGAATGAGGCGCTTGCTGTTTGGCTAGTGCTTTCTGCACTTGAAGAAGATGCTGTTTTGGGATTCGGTTGACATCCAAAAAGTCCCGTGAGAATAAGTAAGCCGGAAAAGAAGGTAGTTTTCATAGGTCAAATTTTTACAAAATTAACAAATTTGCTACGACTCCTTTGTGAGAAAAGGCACAGGAAGGGACTTAAGGAAGCAGAAAATTTGCCTAACCCAAACTAAACAAAGGCCATACTTAGTGTTCCTATGAACATAATCGCCTTCGCAATAGCGCTCAACTGCGCAAATTGCTCCTTTCTATCTGCTATATGGATTCTCCAAATAAACCAGCAGAATATAATCCCCAGCCCTCCAAAATAGAAGTATAGGTTAGCATCATTGAGTTGGAAGGTAACCGTAAGAATTGCGCCTACAAAGGTGATTGCAATGGAGTAGATCACCTGTTTGGTTTTGAGAAAGCCAAGCACAATGGGTAAGGTTTTAGAACCATGCAGCTGATCCCCATGCCGATCTTCCAGATCTTTGAGCAGCTCTCGGATCAGGTTCAGGAAGAATGCAAATAGGGCGTAGGTAAATACGAATAATTCGTTTTTCTGGTAATAGTAGCCCACTAAATAAATGGAAAGTCCTGTCAAAAAAGCGACGGCAACATTTCCAATAAAAGGCTTCCGTTTGAGTCCATTGCAATACCACCAAAGCAATACCCCCGCAAAAAATATTACGGCAGCAATGCGAGGGGCTACTGCCCATCCCAATCCTACCGCAATGAAGTTAAACAGACTGTGGAGTACTAAAATGACCCTTCGCTTGATGCCTTTGCCAACTACCACCTCCTTGGGCCGGTTGATAAGGTCGATTTTCACATCGTAGTAGTCGTTGATCATGTAGCCCGCAGCGGTTACCAGCACCGTGGCCATCAGCAGTAGGTACAACCGGTAATCTTGCAGTACGGGAAGGCCGTCCGCAGTCGTTTCAACTAAAAAATAGGCTGTCATCCCCTGCGCAAAGGCAATCAGCAGCAGATTGATCGGTCTGCTAATTCTAAAAAGTCCCCGAAGTGACAAAGTTTTTTCCATTTGCTTGATTGCAGCTTAAAAATAAGAGAATTGTGGGATGAATCGATGTTTATTTTAAGGTCTTCCTCCCAAAATTCCAGTACATTTTTTTAGGTAGGAGAGCCTACTTTTCCTTAACTTGAATTCTAAGACCCAATAACCCCATGAATCACTCGAATCCCTCTTCCAGAAGAAACTTTATCAAACGCTCAGGCACTGCACTTGCAGGTTCTTTTTTGATTCATCCCCTTGCTCAAGCGCTAAACTTATTTCCTGGCCTAGATCGTAAAATGAAAATTGCGCTTGTGGGAACCGGGGTACGAGGACTCAGCATGTGGGGCCGAGAAGTAGTTCAAGCCTACAGCGATCGCGTGGAGTTTGTTGGCTTATCGGATAAGAACGAAGGCCGGATGCGTCTCGGGAAGGAATACCTTCAAGTGACTTGTCCACTCTACTTGGATTTTGATCAGATGCTCCGCGAAGCTGCTCCTGATGTGCTGATCGTGACCACAATGGACAGCACCCACCATGAATTTATAATCAAAGGATTGAAAGCGGGCATGCACGTGATCACCGAAAAGCCGATGACCACGGATGAAGTGAAGGTGCAAGCCATTTTGGATGCTGAAAAGGTATCGGGTAAGCAGGTGCTGGTCACTTTTAATTACCGCTACTCCCCACATCGGCAGAAGCTCTACGAACTCCTGCAAGAAGGAGCGATTGGAAAGGTGACCTCGGTCGACTTTCATTGGTACCTAGACACCTCGCATGGCGCAGATTATTTCCGCCGTTGGCATGGGATTCAGGCGTACAGTGGCAGCTTGCTGGTGCATAAGGCCACCCACCATTTTGACTTGCTCAACTGGTGGCTAGACTCTGATCCGGAGGAGGTATTTGCCTATGGATCGCTTGAGTTTTATGGGAAAAATGGGCCCTTCCGTTCCAAAACCTGTAGAGGCTGCCCGCATGCATCTTCCTGTGATTTTTACTGGGACATCACCAAAAACAAGTACCTCCACCAACTGTATGTGGAGAATGAAAAATACGATGGCTACCACCGGGATGGATGCGTCTTTCGTGAAGAAATCGACAGCTACGACAAGATGGCCGTACAGATCCGCTACAAAAATAAGGTTCAGGTAAGCTATTCACTGACTACCTATTCTCCCTACGAAGGCTACCGAATTGCCTTCAATGGAACTGAGGGCAGACTCGAGGCCTGGATCAAGGAAAGTCAGCCTTGGGAAGAGAAAAAGGAAGACGAACTGGTGTTGGTGAAGAATTTTGGGGAGCGAACAATCATCCCGATCCCACATGGAGCAGGTGGGCATGGGGGAGGAGATACTCGACTGAAGAACAAGATTTTTTTGGATCCCAACCAAGCGGATCCCTGGAGGCAATCGGCCGGTAGTCGGGATGGGGCCATGTCTTGTTTGATTGGGATTGCGGCTAGAAACTCCATCGAACAAGGAAAACCCATACAGATCCAAGACCTGACCAGCATTCCCTTGCAGGCATCGGGTAGAGGGGCTTGATTCTTCGAATAAAAAAGGTCCTGGTGAATCAAAATCACCAGGACCTTTTTAGTTTGAGGCTTATTTTTTGTGAGGGTGAAGGAAAGTTTTCCTCAATGTGCCGTAGCTGCTGGCTCTGCTTGCAAATCCACCAAAGCGACCGCTCCATGAATGGCTGTTTCATCTAGATCAGAAACCAAAACTTGTAGTTTTTGCAAGACGCTAGGGTAGGCAAAAGTTTGTAGGGTGCTGCGCATGGACTTTTCAAATAAGGGATAGGTCTTGCGGATGGATCCTCCCAAAACGATCGCCTCTGGTGCCAAGGAATAAAGAATCACTTTGAGCAGTTCTCCTACATGGGTTCCAAACTCATCAAATGCCTTCAGGGCAATGGGATCTCCTTCCAATGCCAGTTTGGCTAGGGCCTTGGGTTTACTTTGGTACACACGGTTGAAGAATTTGCCGCTGCAGTAATCCTCAAAGGTTAAGTCCAAATAGGAAGCACCGCACCATTCTCCTGCGGCGGAATTGAGACCGGAATACAGCTTGCCATGGATCACTATTCCGCCACCTACGCCGGTGCCTAGCGTAATTCCAACCAGGTGCTGGAATCCTTTGCCTACTCCAAATTGATGAACCCCCAGCGCAAAGCAGTTCGCATCGTTGTTGATAAAGACGGGTTTCCCAAATCGGCCTAAAAGAAATTTTCGCAACTCCACATGCTGGAAAGATGGGATATTGGCCAAGCCCAGAACTACACCTTCTTGAGGATCTACGAGCCCGGGTATGCCAATTCCAATCCCTTCAAAAGCATGGGGCAGGTAGGTCTCAATAAATATGGCGAGGCTTTCCAAAATCACCTCTTGACTTTCTAAGGCAGGGGTGGGAATGCTTCGGATATCTTGGAGACGACCCGATACCAGAACGCCAGCTTTGATGCTGGTGCCGCCAATGTCGATGCCTAGAATTACGTGTTCCATTCGAAAAAAGGGGTTAAAAGGGGTGAGAACTCCCGATTTTCAAGTATAAGATTTGAAAATCAGGAGGAGAAATAGGTGAGAAAAAGATGGGGATTACAACAGGCCTTCGATGGATTTCTCCAGTTCACGTGCTGTGGCCAAAAACTCCTCCACATTCATGTCTCGGAAGAAAATCAGACCATGGCTCGCTCTGACCTTGGCATGCTCGTGCTGGTAAAAGTAATTTTTGCCAAGCAAGAGTTGAATGTCGTTGAGCTGCCCTACCCAGGTGCGCTTGGCGACAGTGCTAAACTTGCCGTTGTGCGCGTAGCTTGGGAAGGAGGCCTTGACCTGACTGAGGTAGCAGTTGGCAAAGGAGTCTTCCATCACGGCCATGTCTCCAAGGGATACCGGCACGATGACATTCGCTTCATGGGGTTCAAATTTGAACCATACATTTCGATAGCCGATGATGCGTAGCTTACTCGTGTCTGTTTCTTCAGACCATTTTTTGACTGCCGCTGCAGTGGCTTGAAGCACTTTGTAGTGGGTGTCAGGTCCAGATCCTTCGGGATCAAGGGTAAGGCTCAATTTGGTCGGGTTGACTTTGCGAAATAGGTCTACGATCGGATCCACATCACGGGTTTTGTCGGGCTGCTCTGTGAAAATATCTCCGGTATAAAAGCCGAGGCGCAGGTGATGCACATTTTTTACTTGAACCCCAAAGTGGGCCCAAACTAGCTCCTCCTCAAACTCACGGATCATTCCTTTGAGCTTCTGAATTTTAGGAGGATTTTTTTCGCCGTCGTAGGATTTCTTAAGGATTTGGATGACCTCATTGATGGTTTCTCGCAGTTGCTCCTTGTCTTTGATCTCCCAGACGATGCAAAGCGCACGGACCACGCGGTGGCAAAGGCCTCTGGAGCGCGCTGCCCCGTTTTCGGAGGCCACATTGGTGAGGAAGTGGTAGACGTCCTTGTCTGTTTTGAGGCGATAGCCCACGTCAAAGAAGTCTTCGTAATTGGTCATTTGGATCTTCCCATCTTCCAATAATTTTTTGGTATGGAGCAGAGTGTCAATCACAAACTTGTTGGTCACGGCCGTGAATCCTGAGGTAAGCACTGAAAAGTGAGCCTCGTTGCTTGGATCATGCAGCTGGTTGGTGATGTGAGGCAGGATTCCTAGGGAAATGTCGTCGTGGTGTGGTCCAGTATGCAGCAGGACCTCATTTTTCTCTTGTTCTAGCCCTTTGGATATTTTGGCAGAGATGCTTTGGATCACCTGGTTTACGGTGTCCTCGGAGAGGTTTGGAATTTGCTTGCAGTAGGGATCTGCCTTCAAATCTTCCAACTTGAGTCGGTGTCCGTAGGTATTTTTTTTCTTGCAGAGTTCAATGACAGCGCGTTCGGTTTTTTCAAAAGTCCAGGTGCCAGTTGAATAATAGGTATCGATGGAGTCCGTGAGTTTGACCGCTGCACCTCGGGTGAGGTAAAATCTTCCTTGAGTTAGTTTTTGGAGGATGGTAGCCGGAAACTGTGTGTTGGGACCCGACTCCAAGGAGTCTCGGACAATGCCGGCTTTGGCTTCCCCTGCAGCGATGACAATTCCCACTGCATTTGGGTTGTAGGCGATCGTATCTAGGCCGATGGTGATCACGAGCCGGTTAGCCGATATTTCGATGCCCCCGAGGTCTCCTGCTGCCACCGCCTGGGTTTCAAAGTTGGTTTCCGTCAGTCGGGTAACGGAGTAGGGATGTGATCCTCGGGTATTGAAGGCGATGTGTCCATCGGGCCCAATGCCACCTAGGAAAAAGCCAATCCCTCCCCTTGCGCGGATGCGTTGCTCGTAGTCTCCGCACCATTGATCGATCAGGTAAATGGAGGTTTGCTGAAGTTGCTCGAGTTCATTGATGGGGTCTCGAAAGCGTAGGCTCAGGTCTACCTTCAAGTCGGGAAATATTTTGCTAAAATGCTTGCCATCGGCGAGGCGGATCTCATCTGAATTGATTAGGATGGCTTTTTCTTTGGAGAGTCCAAATCCGCTGAGGTAAAACTTGTTGACGTAGTCGTAAAAGCTGTTGTGCTGCTTGGAGGAGATGGGGTAAAATTCATCGATTTGCACAAACGTGAGTTCGCTGAGGCTAGGTTTGGAGATGTTGCCCAAGCCGTATTTTTCCCGAACCTCCTTGCCTTTTTTGCTTTCCCAATTTTCAAGCAGGTACTGGGTCCACTTGATAAAGTATTCTGGGGTCTTGCCGGTGGGAAGGCTGACCACTCCTTCGGGATTTGCAGCTACCCATTCCAGAAAGCGGCAGGCGGTGAGGAGGCCGAGCTTGGGGAAGTTATCTACCAGAAGATAAGGGAGCTTGGTAGTCATTTTGGTGACTCCAGACTCCGCCAGAAAAGCTTTTTCTACTTCGGAAAACTGAGGGTTTGCGTGCATGGGAAAAGTCGTTGAAATACAAAACGAGAATGTCCCATTGAAGGGGTCTCCCTTGATAAAGGAGAACAGCAAATGGGTTATTCAAATCTAAAAAAGTTTGGGAATAAAACCGATTACTTTAATAAAAAAATTAAAGAAGTTTGACTGATAAGTAAAAAAATTAAAAAATGACTTGTTTATGGAATGGTCAACAGTTGACAGTCCACGGACCACAGCACTTTTTCCTGAATTGCAAATATTTATTCCTTTTTTCACTGGCCAAAAATCGGATAATCACATTAATTGGTAGGGGAGGCAAAGATGTGATTCCCTCCCGATCCGCCGCGCCGGACCGGGACAGGCTCTTTAAAGGGGGCAAGGGGCCAGCCCCGCAGAATTGCGGGGGGATTTAACCAATTGAGCCCGCAATAGCTTTCTAGTTTAGTTAAGGATAAAAAAAATACCTCAGGGATTTCCCTGAGGCATTGATGGGCTTTGGGCCCTTTAGTATCTGAATTAAGCAGTTACGCCAAGCGCTTTGGCCATAGTTGCTCCGATTTCCGCAGGAGATTCGGCAACCAAGATTCCATTTTCACGCATGATTCTCATTTTTGCTGCTGCGGTATCGTCAGCACCACCGATGATGGCACCCGCGTGACCCATTCTACGGCCTGGAGGAGCTGTTTGACCAGCAATAAATCCTACAACTGGTTTTTTATTGCCTGTTTCGCGAATCCAACGTGCAGCTTCTGCTTCGTAATTTCCTCCGATCTCGCCAATCATGATGATTGCATCGGTTTCAGGATCGTTCATCAATAGCTCCACTGCCTGCTTGGTAGAGGTTCCAATAATTGGGTCTCCTCCAATGCCAATGGCGGTAGAAACTCCAAGACCTGCTTTTGCCACTTGATCCGCAGCTTCGTAAGTCAATGTTCCAGATTTGGAAACGATTCCAATTCTACCAGTCTTGAATACAAAACCTGGCATGATGCC
>JBIIGH010000128.1:0-7129 GCA_044236565.1 Algoriphagus sp.
ACCAATGCGGCCACTAGGACCCCGAGAAAGAATTGTTTTTTACTCATTGTTATCGCTTTTTAAAATCTTAATGGTTTACTACAATTTTTTTGTTTTCAATTTTTACGCCGATTTGCTTTCAAGGTATGTTTCCTTAACAAGAATTAACCAAGGACCGGAAAACTACCTTATTTAACCATTCCATGGACTAGAAGTTTCGGGATCTGAATTAAAAATATTCCTAGCACAAACTGACGAATTGGCAGCAAAAAAAAGTGAAGGGTTCGGAAAACCCTAAAAAAAAATCCTCCAAATTCGATTTGGAGGATTTCATGAGCTAAGTTGTCCTATGGAAACTTATGCCTTTTTCACGTTGATTGCGTTGGGTCCTTTTTTACCCTCCTTAATGTCGAAAGTAACTTTGTCGTTTTGAGCAACTTTGTCTACTAAGCCTGTAGCGTGCAAAAACACGTCATTTTGAGTTTCGTCATCAACGATAAATCCAAAACCCTTGGCTTCATTGTAAAATTTTACTGTCCCGGTAAACATAATAAATTGTGATAAATTGGAAATAAAAGAGGCTTAAAAATAACTATTCAATTAAAAAAAACAAAATAATCGTTTTTTTTATACAGAAATGAAAAAAATAATTTTGATTCGCCACGCCAAATCGGACTGGGACAATCCCTCGCTCTCAGACTACGATCGCCCACTCGCAGCTCGAGGACTTGAGGATGCGCCCAAAATGGCTGCCTTGCTCAAAAACAGAGCAATCAAGGTAGACGGCATCCTTTCCTCCACTGCAAAAAGAGCAAAGCAGACTGCAGAGATCACCGCCAAGGTACTCGGCATATCCGATACCCACATTCAATGGGATCGCTCACTGTACCATGCCTCAGCAGCGCATTTGTTAGCTGTAATTAAAGCGCAACCAGCACAGCTACAGACACTTATTTTGGTGGGGCACAATCCAGGGCTGACTGAATTAATTGTTGACTTAGGCATAAATCTGGACAATCTCCCCACTGCTGGACAGTTTGCATTTACGATGTTGAGCGACGATTGGAAGGACCTAAGTGCCTCCAATTGTAGCTTTGATTGGTGGGATAGCCCTAAAAAACCGGAGACTGCAGGCTAATCCTTCAAGGTTAGTCAACCTTCGAAGCCAAGCGTTTTACAGAATGTATTGGGACAGGTCTCGGTTTTTGACCAAGGAACTTAGCCGTTCCTGTACCATCTCTCTCGTGATGCGAATTTTTGAATTTGGGCCAATCAAATCTGGGACCTCAAACAGAAAATCATTGAGCAAGTGGCTCATCACGGTGTGGAGTCTACGGGCACCGATATTTTCCACTTCCTGATTGATCAAAAAGGCAAGGCTAGCAATCTCTTCAATCGCATCATCTGTAAAATCCAGGTACACTTCCTCTGCTTCAAAAAGTGCCTGATACTGCTTGGTCAAGGCATTCTTAGGCTCCTTGAGGATGCGGGTAAAATCTTCCTTCGTGAGCGACTGCAGTTCCACACGGATAGGGAATCTGCCCTGCAATTCAGGAATGAGGTCAGAAGGCTTACTCACATGAAAAGCTCCGGCAGCAATAAATAACACATGGTCGGTTTGGATGACTCCATACTTGGTGGTCACAGAGGAACCCTCCACGATGGGTAGCAAATCACGCTGTACGCCTTCCCTGCTCACATCCGGTCCTCCCCCTCCTTTTCCAGATTTGGAAGCGATTTTATCAATTTCATCGATGAAAATGATTCCATTGTTTTCTGCTAATCGAATCGCCTCCTCTTTGACTTCATCAAAGTCAATCAACTTGGAAACCTCCTCTTCCAAAAGCACTTTTCTGGCTTCTGAAATGGGGAGCTTCCTCTTTTTTGTTTTCTTGGGCATCATGCCCGAAATCATGTCTTGAAGGCCGGCCATGCTCGCATCGTCCATCATGCCATTGCCCACCATTCCAATTCCCACTGGAGCGGCTGCCTTGACTTGAATTTCGATCTTTCGGTCCTCCAACTCCCCCTGACGAAGCTTCTCTCGAAACCGGTCACGGGTGCGTTCGTTGAGTTCTTCATCGGAAGATGGCACTGAGCCCTCTCCAGAATTAGAAGTTCCTCCAAATCCAATCCCTTTTACCGGAGGAATCAAAATATCCAAGAGGATTTCCTCCACAGCTTCTGCTGCCTTCACCTTTACTTCTTCCTTTTTGGCATCCCGAACGAGGTGAACACTCTGCTCAACTAGGTCACGAACCATGCTTTCCACATCTCTGCCTACATAGCCTACTTCGGTAAACTTGGAGGCCTCCACCTTGGTGAAAGGTGCATTTGCAATCTTGGCCAAGCGGCGTGCGATCTCCGTTTTTCCTACGCCCGTGCTCCCAATAAGCAAAATATTGTTGGGCACAATGTCTTTTTGGATATCCGAAGTGACCATCATGCGTCGAATGCGGTTGCGCAAGGCAATGGCCACATTGCGCTTGGCATCCTGCTGACCAATGATGTACTTGTCAAGCTCTTCGACAATCTGTCTGGGGGTGAGGTTAAGGGGATTAAGCATCTGCTTGGACTAGTGGTGGGGTATCAATACAATCGGAAATCTAGCATGCTGCCGCGAATTAGGCGGAAGGCGTAGTTTCCGGAGTCAAATTAAATTTTAAAGGGCGATCCACTTGGGTGGCCGTCAACGCAATAGCAAGTACTTCATCCACTTGGGTCACGTAATGGAATTGGATGCCTTTGAGGTAATGTGCATCAATCTCTTCGATGTCCCGTCGATTCTTGTGGCAGAGAATGATCTCTTTGATGCCTGCACGCTTGGCAGCCAAGATTTTCTCCTTGATTCCACCCACTGGCATCACTTTACCAATCAAACTGATTTCTCCAGTCATGGCTACTTTTGCCTTTACTTTTCGCTGCGTAAAGACAGAGGCCATGGCAGTCAACATGGTGATCCCTGCAGAAGGGCCATCCTTTGGAACTGCTCCAGCAGGCACGTGGACGTGGAGATCGTATTGTTCAAAAATGCGGTGGTCGATGCCCAATTGCTCCGCTTTAGACTTCAGGTAGGACAAGGCCGTCATGGCAGACTCCTTCATCACGTCACCCAGCTGGCCCGAAAGCGTCAACTTGCCCTTGCCCCTACTCAAACTGGATTCAATAAATAGAATTTCTCCACCTACACTGGTCCAGGCCAAGCCTGTCACGACGCCAGCAATGCTATTGTCTTGGTAAATTTCTTTGTCAAAAATTGGGGCTCCCAAAATCTTCCGAACGGCCTCAGGCGTGATTTTGGATTCGTAAGGTTCTTCCATGGCAATGGATTTGGCGATGTTACGCACCACTTTTCCAATGACACGCTCCAAGCTTCTCACGCCCGACTCACGGGTATATTCTTCGATAATCTTTTGAAGAGCAGCCTTTTCAAAAGTGATTTCCTTGGTCTTTAGCCCATGCTCGGTCCGCTGCTTGGGAACGAGGTGTCGCTTGGCAATTTCTAATTTTTCCTCCTGCGTGTAGCCGGTCACTTCGATGATCTCCATACGATCGCGAAGTGCGGGCTGAATGGAATCCAGAGAGTTGGCCGTAGCGACAAAAAGCACTTTACTCAAGTCGTACTCCACCTCGAGGTAATTGTCCAAAAACGCATTGTTTTGCTCGGGATCCAAGACCTCCAAAAAGGCTGAGGAAGGATCTCCTCTGAAGTCAGACGAAAGCTTGTCGATCTCATCCAACACAAATACTGGATTGGAGATTTTGACCTTTTTCATGTTTTGAATCACCTTGCCGGGCATGGCGCCCACATACGTTTTGCGGTGGCCACGGATCTCTGCTTCATCGTGCAAGCCTCCAAGAGACATGCGGATGTATTTCCGTCCCAAAGCTGAAGCGATGGATTTTCCTAGGGAGGTTTTACCCACCCCTGGAGGGCCGTACAAACAAAGAATTGGACCTTTCAAGTCATTCTTCAGTTTCAATACTGCCAGGTATTCAATGATCCTGTCCTTTACTTTTTCCAGCCCAAAGTGGTCTGCATCCAGGATGGTGCGGGCATGCTTCAAGTCAAAATTATCTTGTGTAAACTCGTTCCATGGCAGTTCCACGAGAGTTTCCGCATAGTTCAATGCGATGGGATACTCTGCCGCAGAAGGGTTGACGCGTAGGATCTTGTCTAGTTCCTTTTCAAAATGCTTCTTCACGGCTGCAGGCCAGGCTTTTAGAGCCCCCTTCGCACGAAGATCCTCCACTTCTTTTTCTGGTCCTTCCTCTCCCAACTCGGTTTGGAGCACTCGCATCTGTTGCCGCAGAAAATAGTCCCGCTGCTGCTGATCGATGTCTGTATGTACTTTTTTGTGGATTTCTGATTTCAGCTCCAGCATCTGGATGTCTTTCATCATGAATTCCAGCAACAAGGTAGCACGCTCCACCCCATCGTTGATTTCCAACAAGCGCTGCTTGGATTCCACCGGCGCATTGATGTTGGAGGATAAAAAGTGGGTGAGAAAAGCGGTATTGTCAATGTTGTCCAGGGCCACCTGTGCTTCACGGGGAATCTCCGGATTGAGGTGAAGAATTTTGGTAGCTGCATCCTTGAGCGATTCTTCCAGCGCCTTGATTTTTTTGGAGTTTTTAGGGAAGTTTTCCTCTAAATAATCCACTTTGGCGATGAAATAAGGATCGTCAGTGACCTGCTCTCGAATGGAAAAGCGCTTCTTCCCTTGAATGATGATCGTGGTATTGCCATCTGGCAAAACAATCATTTTGATGATTTTGGCAAGTGTACCCACCTGGTACAGATCTTCCCAGTTGGGATCGTCTTGGTTGGGTTGAATCTGCGAGCAGACTCCAATGTACTTGTTGCCTTTTTGAGCCTTTTTGACCAAGCGAATGGAGCGCTGCCGACCTACGGTGATCGGGATAACTACCCCAGGAAAAAGTACGGTATTTCGCACGGAAAGAATAGGAATCTCCTCCCCATAGGCCTCCTTGGAGGTGGCATCATCCTCTTCATCCGTGATCAATTGAATCAAGTCACCTTCAGCGGCAAACTCGCCGTTCATTAAATTTTGGAATAAAGAGTTTTCGAATTGGCTCATATAGACAGATTGACAGCATGCTGTCAGGATATAGCTAAAATAAAGGAAGAACTCGGACTAGATCCAAGTTCTTCCAATTGATTCAATAGAAATGCCAAACAGGGAATTGGCCAAATTGACAGAAAGGCTAGAAGATCAATTTGAGGATATCATTTCCGATGGCAAAGACCATCAAGCCGAGCAAAATGACCATGCCCACCTTCTGTGCAACTTCCAAAAACTTATCTGAAGGCGCACGTCCAGAGACCATTTCATACAATAGGAACACCACATGTCCACCATCCAAAGCTGGAATAGGTAGCAGGTTCATAAAGGCCAAAATCATGGAAATCAAACCGGTAATGCTCCAGAATTTGACCCAATCCCATTGATCTCCGTAAATCTTGGCCATGCCAATGGGTCCGCTGACATTTTTAGTAGACACTTCACCGGTAAACATTTTACCCAAGGCTTTCGCATTGACAATGACAGCACCAAATGCACGGCTAGTGCCTTTAGAGAAGGATTCAGCAAATCCATAGTCCCGCTTGACGGGTTCAATCAAAGGATTGACAGCAATCCCTATTCGTGCTTCATTCGTTACAGCTACGCTAAGCGTATCTACTGTGGTTCCTTTTTTACGAACTAAAGAAACGTTTTGATTTTTAACCTGCTGCAAGGCCGTCTGCATCTCATCAAAATAGGTGATCGACTGACCATTAACGGCTAGAATTTGATCCCCTGTGGCAATGCCTGCAGCTTCAGCTCCACTGCCCGGATCTACAGCACCCACCTCAAATGGGAAGCGTATGGCAATAAATTTACTGAAGGACTCCTCCGAATTGAAGGTATTGATGAATCCTCTAGGGATTTCTACTTTCACTTGTTGACCGGCACGCTCTACGGTGTAGTAGCCATTCTCGCTAAGCAAGGCAGATCCGCTGCTCAGTTCAGAGATGCTTTGGTAGGGCTGCCCATTGATGTCCAACACCTTATCACCTGTCTTCAAGCCAATGGCTTCGCCGTATTCGTAAGCCACGATTCCATTTTCAATGACTTGATCTCTAGAGAAATAGGTTTCGCCATTGGAATAAACGAGTGTCACAAAAATGATAATACCAGTGATCACGTTGACGATAATGCCTCCCAGCATGACAATCAGGCGCTGCCAGGCTGGCTTGGCGCGAAACTCCCAGGGCTGAGGTTCAGAAGCCAACTGGGCAGTATCCATGGACTCATCCACCATGCCGGAAATCTTCACAAATCCTCCTAGCGGAATCGCACCAATGGAATATTCAGTTTCTCCCCATTGGAACCCAATGATTTTTGGCGGAAAGCCAATGGAGAATTTTTCAACGCGCATGCCAAAAAGTTTGGCGGTAAGTAAGTGTCCCAGCTCATGTAGTCCCACCAGGATTGACAATCCTAGGAGCAGCTGGCCCACCATAATTAAGGTTTCCATTTATTTTGACTTAAGTAAATTTTCAGTGAATTCTCTAGCTTTTCGATCGGTTTCGATGTAATCCTCGAGCTGAGGACGGGCGATAAACTCGGATCGGGTTAAGGTTTCTTCGATCAAATCAGACATTTCCAAAAATCCTACCTGCTTGTTGAGGAAGGCAGCAACGGCAATTTCGTTGGCTGCATTCAACACACAGGGCGCATTGCCTCCTGCCGCAAGGGCATCAAAGGCGAGCTGTAGGTTTCGAAAGGTCTTCAAATCAGGTTGCTCAAAGGTCAATTGTGGGTAATTGGCAAAGTTGAAGCGCTCAAAATTACTTTTCAATCGATCAGGATAGCTTAATGCAAATTGGATAGGGATACGCATATCGGGCAGGCCAAGTTGCGCTTTGATGGATCCATCTTCAAATTGAACCAAGGAGTGCACAATGCTTTGTGGGTGTACGACTACGTCGATCTGCTCCGTCTTGAGCCCAAAAAGCCATTTGGCTTCAATGACTTCCAAGCCTTTGTTCATCAGGGAAGCAGAGTCGATCGTGATTTTGGCACCCATATCCCAGTTGGGATGCTTGAGGGCCTGCTCCCGGGTCACTGTCTCCAAATAGGCC
>JBIIGH010000129.1:0-7110 GCA_044236565.1 Algoriphagus sp.
ATCCAACGCGTGGCGGAAGCCAATCGATTGCAGCCCAATGGGATCTTTACGATCAGCTTTGTTGATGCTAAAAGTGATGAACTGGTGTCCATTCTCAAGAATGCTCCATTTGACATTCGTGAACAAGCAGTTCCATTACTCCTTGAAATTGATCCGAATAACGCTAGAAAATACAACGAGCTGCTCAAAAGCTAACTCCTATCCTTTAGTTTTGCTGGAAAGCCAACCTTAATTCATGCTTACTTCACTTAAAATATCCAATTATGCGTTGATCGATCACTTGGCTATGCAGCCGAGTGCAGGATTGAGCATGATTACAGGTGAAACGGGAGCGGGTAAGTCGATTATGCTTGGAGCGGTAGGCCTTTTGCTTGGCAATCGGGCAGACACCAAGGTCTTGCTTCACGAAGAGAAGAAATGTGTGGTGGAGGGGGTTTTTGACATTCGCTCCTACGGCTTACAGGAATATTTTGAGGAGCTGGAACTAGACTATGAGGACAGCTGCATTATCCGAAGGGAAATCAGTCCAAATGGCAAATCCCGGTCTTTTGTAAATGATACGCCGATATTATTGGATCATCTGAAGACCTTGGGGGAGAAGCTCATGGATGTGCACTCCCAGCACGATACCCTACTCCTTGGAGAAGGAGATTTTCAATTGGGATTGGTGGATGCATTTGCCCAAACAGGAGTTGAGCGAGCTGCCTATCAACAGGTTTTTAAAGAATTTAAATCTGCCAAAAAAAGGTTAGAGGAGCTTACTCGTCAGGCAGAAACACTCAAAAAAGAGTTCGACTTCAATCAATTTCAATTGAATGAGTTGAGTAGTTTATCGCTTGTAGCCGGAGAGCAAGAGGAGTTGGAGGCGAGTCAGGAGATCCTGGAAAATGCTGAAGATATTAAAGTGAAAATTCAGGAGATCCTTTCCCTTTTCCAAGACGAACAGTTTGGAGTACTTCAGGGATTGGGACAGATTCAATCGAGTTTGCAAGGTTTGGAGCGATTGGCGCAGGCTTTTGGCAGTTACCGACAGCGATTTCAGGAGGCATTCATTGAATTGAAGGACTTGGCAGAAAGTTTGGCAGATGAGGATAGTACTGTAGAAGTGGATCCTGAAAAGCTAGAGCGTACCCGTGAGCGCCTCAGTAAAATCTACCAATTGCAAAAGAAGCATGGCCTGCAGACCATTGAGGAACTCCTGGCTTTGGAAAGCCACTTGGCGGATCAGGTTTTTCAAGTGCAGCAAGTCGAAGATCAGTTGCTTGAGGCCAAGAGGGCGTTAGTTGAAAAAGAAAAGACAATGCTTCAGGCAGCTGAGCTGCTTAGCCAAAAGCGTAGGAGTTGTTTTCCGTCTTTTGAAGGGGCATTGGAAGCCTTGCTGCATGAGTTGGGGATGGAAAATGCTCGCGTTCAATTTGAAAGGCAGGCTTTTGAACCCAATGGTAGCGGGATAGATCGGGTGGAGTTGCTTTTCTCGGCCAACAAAGGGATGCCACTGCAGCCATTGAAAAAAGTAGCTTCCGGTGGGGAGTTTTCCCGTTTACTTTTTGCGATTAAGTATTTGATGGCCGACAAAATGGCCCTTCCAACCCTTATATTCGATGAGATCGATTCTGGTATTTCGGGAGAAGTAGCCTTGCAAATGGTACGAATGATGCAGGTAATTGCCCAGAACCACCAAGTGATTTGCATTACACACCTGCCGCAGGTGGCGGCTAAGGGAGTGGTGCATTTCTTTGTGTACAAGGATCATAGTGCAGAAAAAACCATCTCCAAGGTCAAGCAATTGACTACCGAGGAACGCGTGCATGAGCTTGCCAAAATGATCGCTGGAGCCAATCCATCTCCTGCTGCTCAGGCGAGTGCCAAAGAGCTCTTGATGAATTGAAGGGCTAACTCCTAAATTTTATGTAGTTTTACCGCAGACTTTGAATTCAACCCCATCGCTATATGTCAGAAAATTTGCTTAAAGGAAAAGTAGGAATCATTACTGGAGCACTTGATGAAAATTCCATCGCTTGGAAAACTGCGCTCAAGGTAAAGGAACAAGGCGGAAAATTTGTCTTGACCAATGCACCCATCGCCATGCGTATGGGAGCGATCAAAGAACTTGCAGAAGAGTGCAATACCATCGTAATTGGTGCAGACGCCACCGTTGTGGAGGATATTGAAAAATTATATGCTGAGGCAAAAGAGTTCTTGGGAGCAGATTTTGACTTTTTGCTTCACTCGATAGGCATGTCGCCAAACATCCGTAAGGGCAGAGCCTATGGCGACCTCAATTACGATTGGGCCATGAAATCCTACGATGTGTCGGCCATCTCTTTCCATAAGATGATGCAGGTAGCTGAGAAAATGGACGTGATGAAGGAGTGGGGTTCCATTGTAGGACTTTCCTACATTGCCGCTCAACGAATATTTCCGTTCTACACCGATATGGCAGATGCCAAGGCCTTGCTAGAAAGCATTGCCAGAGGATATGGCTACCGCTTTGGTAAGTTGAAAAAGGTGCGTGTCAATACCATCTCTCAATCCCCTACCAAAACCACTGCAGGAACAGGCATCGGAGGCTTTGATTCGTTTTACAATTTTGCGGAAGCCCTTTCCCCACTAGGTAATGCGCCAGCAGATGCTTGTGCAGACTATATCGTCAGTTTGTTCTCAGACTTGACCCGCATGGTGACCATGCAAAATCTTTTTCACGATGGAGGATATTCCTTTACAGGAATTTCTGAAGAGATTATGGAAAAGTTCAAAGACTTGTAAAACGGTCAACGGTTGACAGTTCACCGTCGACAGCAGTTTGTATTTAAAGCCCCGTCCGTACGGGGCTTTTTTGTTGCTGCTTCATAAAATAGAATTCATGAACCTCTGTTTATTCACCCCGCTGACCAAAAAAATATACTTTGAAGTTCGTTTCAATTTGCTGTGGACTGTGGGCTGTCAACAGTTGACGGGTTACGTTAATCATAAAAACATTTTTTCATTTCTGGATTTCCCCTAACTTAAACACCTTAAGAACCCCAACTAGCTATGTTGAAAAAAATACTTTTCCTAGGTCTCGCATTGGTTGCTAGCGTCAGCTGGGCAAGTGCACAGATCATGCCTTCCCCTGCAAGAGCAGAAGGAAAGGGCCCTTATGAGAAACTGATCATTCGTGGCGTCACGCTTATCGATGGTACGGGTGCGCCGCCACTAGGACCTGTAGATATCGTGGTAGAGAAAAACCGAATCACCCAAATTCAAGCCGTAGGCTATCCTGGAGTACCGATCAACGAAAATCGACGCCCCAAAGCAGACGATGAAACGAAGGTCATGGACTTGACCGGGCACTACCTCATGCCGGGCTTGATTGACATGCACGGGCATATCGGAGGTTCAGGTCAAGGTACCCCAGCAGAATACGTATTCAAACTTTGGATGGCGCACGGAATTACGACTGTGCGTGACCCATCGGCAGGAAATGGACTCCCTTGGGTCTTGGACCACAAGAAAAAATCCGCAGCCAATGAGATTACTGCCCCACGAATCTTGGCTTACACATCCTTTGGACAGGGTGCAAAAGGTCCCATCACCAATGCAGAGCAAGCAAAGGCTTGGGTAAATGAGAACAAGGAAAAAGGAGCAGATGGAATCAAGTTTTTTGGAGCGAAGCCCGAAGTAATGGAAGCTGCAATCTCTGAAAATAAGCGAATTGGATTGAAGTCTGCCATGCACCACCAGCAGTTGGATGTAGCGCGATGGAATGTGCTTCATTCTGCCCGTGCAGGGCTTACTTCCATGGAACACTGGTATGGACTTCCTGAGGCGCTATTTACGGATCGTACCATCCAAAATTTCAGATTGGACTACAATTACCAGAACGAGCAGCATCGCTTTGCAGAGGCAGGGAAACTATGGCAGCAAGCAGCACCACCTTTCTCCGAGCATTGGAATAAAGTAATGAATGAGTTGTTGGAGTTGGATTTCACCTTGGATCCTACACTCAATATTTACGAGGCCAATCGAGACCTCATGCGTGCACGTACGCAGGAGTGGCATGGTGTGTATACACTGCCTTCCCTTTGGCGTTTTTATGCCCCCAATCGTCAATCTCACGGTTCTTATTGGTTTGATTGGACTACCGAAGAAGAAGTGCTTTGGAAGGACAATTACCGCCTGTGGATGACCTTTGTCAACGAATACAAAAATCGTGGTGGTAGAGTAACTGCAGGTTCTGACTCTGGATTTATTTACCAGCTGTATGGCTTTGCCTACATCCGTGAACTCGAAATGTTGCGCGAGGCAGGATTCCATCCTTTGGAAGTGATTCGTGCTGCGACCATGCATGGGGCGGAAGCCTTGGGCTTGGATAAAGATTTGGGCACGGTAGAAGTAGGGAAGTTGGCAGACTTTGTCATCTTGGAAGAAAACCCACTTCAAAACCTGAAAGTATTGTATGGTACAGGAGCCGTCCGTGTCAACGATAAGAATGAGCCAGTTCGAGTAGGTGGTGTCAAGTACACTGTAAAAGATGGCATTGTGTACGATGCGAAGCAACTACTTAAAGATGTGCGCACCATTGTAGATCAGCATAAGGCCAGAGAAAAGGCACGCATTACCCAGCCAGGTTTGGATTGGTAAGCTTGCCATATTTGGCTTTTTGAATAGAAAGAAGGAGAGCTTGCCTAATGGCCTCTCCTTCTTTTTTGTAACCTGAAAATTGGATTAAATCTCATTCACTAACCGCTTTAAACTATGCCGTTTGTAACACTTTCCCAGACCAAACTATTTTACCAAGAACATGGATCTGGATCCGAGACCTTGGTTTTTGCCCATGGCTTACTTTGGAGTCACAGGATGTTTGCTGCGCAAGTGGCTGAACTTTCGAAGCGGTACCGGGTGATTGCATACGATCACCGAGGACAAGGCAGCAGTGAAGTTGGAGGACCCTACGATATGGATACGGTGGCAGCAGATGCTGCAGAATTAATCCGGTCCCTGGTGGGTGGCCCAGTGCATTTTATAGGCTTGTCCATGGGAGGTTTTGTGGGCATGCGTCTCGCTGCTCGTCACCCTGAATTGGTCAAAAGCTTGGTTTTGCTCGAGACTTCTGCCAATGCGGAACCCCTAGAGAACCTACCCCAATACAAGTTGCTCAATGGGATGGTGCGTTGGATTGGGATCATTCCTCCCATCGCGAGCAAGGTCATGAAAATCATGTTTGCAAAAAGCTGGTTGGAGGATCTTAGGAATAGGGAGTCCATTCGTCATTGGAAAAAGGAATTGGCTTCCAACAAAAAATCCATCACAGGACCTGTAGAAGGAGTGATCTATCGCAAAGGGGTGGAGGAGGAGCTGTCCAAAATTTCTTGCCCTACCTTGGTGATTGTAGGAGATGAGGATGTGGCGACGACCCCAGCGAAGGCCGCCTTTATTCATCAGGGGATTGCTGGAGCCAAGCTAGTGACTATTGCAGGGGCAGGGCACAGCAGTTGCATCGAAAAGCCAGAAGAAGTCAATCGGATTATTGGGGATTGGCTTCGCTAAAAAAAAAGAAGCTGTCTCCTAAATGGGGACAGCCTCTAGCCTTTAAAGATAGTAACCTAATTTTTTTAGCTCACCTAGCTAATTTTTTCGGTTGCAGATTTGAGTTTTGAGATAACTCTGGAATTAATTTGATTGGAATACCCGCACATAATCCACAATCATGTGCTGGGGGAAAGTAGTGGTGGTATTAGGAGATCCTGGCCAGTTGCCACCTACGGCCACATTGAAAATAAAGAAGAAATTTCGTCTGAATTCATCCAATTCTGCTGGCGTAGTATCGATCACATGGTACTGTTTGTTGTCCACAAACCAACGGATGGAGGTAGCGTCCCAGGTAATGGAGTAAACTGCAAATTGATCTGAGAAGGTACCGGAAGGAAGCGTAGTTTTTCCTTCATATTTGGCGTTTTTTCCTTCATTCTGCCAGTGAACGGTGCCATAAACCGTGTTTTCACGTCCACCTCCGCCAATCATTTCCATGATGTCAATTTCGCCGCAGGCAGGCCAGCTTACGGTGTCAAAATTGGATCCAAGCATCCAAAGTGCAGGCCAGATGCCCTGTCCTTTGGGGAGTGCAGCGCGAATGTCCACTCGACCGTATCTAAACTCTTTCTTACTTTTTGTTATGATCCGGGAAGAGGTATACTCTTTCCCTCCGAAAGGTTCTTTTTTGGCAGTGATGACTAAATGTCCATCTTGGATGCTGGTGTTTTGTGTCCGGTAAAATTGGAGTTCATTGTTACCCCACCCATTGGATCCGTTGCCAGTTTCGAAACTCCAGAAATCTGAGTTGAGTGCTGTACCATCAAACTCGTCTGCCCAAACTAACTTCATGTTGGTGTAGGAAGTTGGGGAAGTAGCTCCAAGTTTTGGGATGGTTACTTTGCTACCGGTCTGATCTGGACCTGTCTTTTCCTCGGGTACGCATCCGATTACCCCAAGTGCTATTAATAAGGTAGATAAAAGTAGTTTATGCATATGTGTAAAAATAAAACCGCCAGAGAATTCTCTGGCGGTAAGTTACTTATTGAGAGATTAATTTAAAAGTCCACCAAACTCCGGTGCCTGTCTCAATCTGTATTGTCATTCTTTTAACACCTGCAGTTTCCACAAGGCTGACTACTTTGTAGGATACTTCACTTGGAACGGCTACGTTTGGAAGTTCTCCGGCATTCACAGCCTTTGGTAAGGCTACATGAGCTCCTTGTCCTAGAAGTCTAAGCGTAGCCCCATCGTAGGTATAGGTATACGTTCCTTTGCCATCATGAGGCGCCTTTGGAGCAGCGCATCCGTCAGCACCCTGCCATCCTTCTAACCAAGTTTGTGTACCCAGGTTCATGGTGTACGAGCCATTGGAGTTGAAGGTATATACATCGTCAAAGAAGCAAGCACGTGTAGTTACATCTGCAGCGGTATTGAACCACCACTCTCTGCTTCCTGCAGTTGGGCCTACGGTCATGGCTCCTTCAACAGGCTCCATTTTCCAGTTGCCTTCAATTGCTGCGCTTGCTGCTGGTCCGGAGATCAATTTGAAATCCCACCATACGCCATTTCCAGCCTGCACACGTAGGGTCATTCTAC
>JBIIGH010000130.1:0-7007 GCA_044236565.1 Algoriphagus sp.
TTAGTTCATTTTTGTCGTCCCGGTGATCGAAAGGAAAATGTGCTTTCAACTGATCCCCAGCATGGTGGATGCCTTCAACAAGGCCTTCGGTAAATTTCCCTTGGCGAAAAAGGTCCGCCATCAGGTCTTTGGTGGCCTCCCAGAAATTTGCAGGTACGACTGCATTGATTCCCGCGTCACCTAAAATTGCAAATTTGTGGTCTTCCGCCGCCAAATAGATCAGCACCCCGTTTCTGTCCTTGGTTTGGTACATTTTGAGGGCCTCAAAAACGGCAGCAGCACGGTCCAATACGGACCCTTTGCATCGGCTTTCAATGTGTACTTGAATCTCTCCTGAGGTTTGCTTTTCTGCCTCTTGGATAGCGGCCACGATTTGAGCCTTCTGTGATGAAGAAAATAGGTTGGATGCCATTTAATTAAAATTGAACCGCAGGGGCTTTATCTGCTCCAGCTGCTGCTTCAAAATAACCTCTGGCCTCAAATCCGTACCAACCTGCAAAGATGTTGTTCGGGAACACGCGCAAGGTAGAGTTGTATCCTTTGATGGACTCATTGAAGTTTCTTCGTGCTACAGAGATTCTGTTTTCAGTTCCCTCCAATTGGGCCTGTAGCTCCAAGAAGTTTTGGTTGGCTTTTAGGTCTGGATATTTTTCAACAGTGACCAACAAGCGGCTCAAAGCACCAGAAAGTTGATCTTGCGCTTGTTGAAATTCAGCAAGTTTTTCTGGAGTCAAGTTTGTCGGATCAATCTGTACAGATGTAGCTTTGGAACGTGCCTCTACCACTCCTGTAAGAGTTTCTTGCTCAAACTCCGCATAGCCTTTGACTGTGCTAACCAAGTTTGGGATCAGATCCGTTCTTCTTTGATATTGCGTTTGTACCTCGGCCCATTCGCCATTGATGCCTTCCTCTAATTGCACAAATTGGTTGTAGGTGCCTACTGCTTTGCTGTAAATTAAAATGGCTAATACGGCAATAATGCCTACTGGAATTAAGAATTTTTTCATGTTTGATAGGTGTTAAATCGAAGAGTTACACGAAATATTTATTGGTTCGTTGCATTAAGACACAAAGTTACCCAAATTTTCTTTCCCAGTTGAAAAAATCAAATCTGCTTGGTCAGTCTAAATCGTAGCGAGAGTTCCTGAAAAGTGCTGGCTCCCGGCTTGGGATAGCGCCGCAATTCCAACTGGATTTCTCGCCCTTCCTCGGAGCGAAATAACTTGACCAACTGATCCATCTCCCAAAAGAGGATGGGGACAGCATCGATGCTGATTAGCTCATCAAAGGGTAAGATTCCCGCAAGATGGGCCGGCGAGCCTTCCCGTACATCTCCTACAAACAGGCGCTTTTCTGGGCTTGCCATTTTTTTGACCACCAGCCCACTCATGTCAAATTCGAAGGGATGAAAGAAAGAAGCATTCCTTTTCATAAAAAATTCATTGCGCGAGTAATCCAAAATTAGGGTGGTTCTACCCAAAACCTCTGCCCCAAGGCTTCCCATGCGGCCACTTTCTTTGATTCTGGAGCTGAAGGGAGTTTCTTCAGGAAAGGAAGTAAGCACCTGGCTAAAAGTAAGCCCACGAATAGATAGCGCATCAACCCTGCCAATGACCCCATACAAAACGCCTCCCAAAGACTGTCCCAGCTGCGTTTCTAGCTGCTTTTCAGGCAATCGGATGGCTGAGGTAGTTTCTCGATTCAACAGCAATCCATGATTGGCTCCCGTATCTACAAGAACTTTTCCTGTCAATCTTGGCCCCGCTTGTTGCTTTACTTTTACGTCTAGATAGGCCTTCCCATCCACCACATGGAGCGCTCCTCTCCGATAAAATGGAGACCTCCAAACCGTACTCTCGGGAGGATAAACTGTCAAAATCGACTTCTCGTAGTCGATTTTGACTGCGTTGTGCTTGAAAAATTCATAGCCCAAAATTCCATATACTGGGATGCCAATCACCGACTCGAGCTCCAAAAAATCTTCTTCCAACACCAATAAACTCTGTAAAGCTCCCTTTACTCCTCCCAAGTCCAGGCTGTTGATTGGAGATACTTGAGCCCATACGGTCGAACTCCCATCTGCTCCCACCATGCCCATTCGGCGCGTGTACGTTAATCCCAAGGTATCGCCCATGGCTTTGCTAAAAAGCAGGTTGGCCTTGACGCCGGTGTCTAACAAAAAGTAAACCGGAGGATGACCATTGATGGAGACGGGAAGCAGGATCAAACTATTGGAAGCTAAAAAAGGCAATTCCACCTTTTTTTGGTTGCCCGTGATAAAAAACCCGGGGACCTGCGCTTTCAGGCCAAGTGCAGCGAGAAAAAATAAGAAGAAAAATAGGGCTTTCAGCTTCATCTACCTCACGATTCGATTCTAGATAAAGTACGGAGTTTTTTCGCCTCAGTTCAAGCAAACTCGAAGAATTTTGGAAGTACAAGGACCAAAGAACTGCCTTCATTCCTTGCCAAACCCTCAAGAAAAGTAGATATTTATCCCTCAACTCGCTCAAAAATGGCCGACAGCGCACTAATTGAAAAAGCAAAGAAGATTTTTGAAAACTTCCTCCTTCGGCAAGGCAGCAGAAAAACGCCCGAGCGCTATTCCGTGTTGGATGAGTTGTACCTCCTCCCCGAAGACGAACACATCGACGTGGAAGGGCTTTTTCTAAAAATGAGAAACAAAGGCTACAGCATCAGTCGGGCCACCATTTACAATACCCTGGACCTGCTCGTCGAAAGCGGACTAGCCGTCAAGCATCAATTTAAAGATAAAGTCGCCCTCTACGAACAAGCACTCACCTACACGCACCACGATCACCATGTGTGCAAGCAATGCCGAAAAATTAGAGAATTTTCAGATCCTCGCTTGACCGATATCAAGGAGGCAATGAGCAAGGAGTTTGGTTCCACCATTACCAGTCACTCCCTAGTACTGTATGGGGACTGCCACATCAAGAATTGTGAGCACCTCTCGGCCGCTAATCCCCTCTAAAAATCTTGCGGTAAATGGGCTTTCGATACCAAAATTGAAGCCATAGAATCGGGTAAAGCAATGGGGTCATCCAGGAGTATGCTCCTTCAAACTCTATTTCATCGCTAATGATACTTCCCGAAGGCTGTGCTAGGATTCGGTGGCAATGCCTCCACTTCCCCAAGAAAAAAGGCAGGACAATCCCCTCATCTACAAAAAGGAATTCGGTTGCATCGCAGTGATCTTCCGTGATTTTGCTGGTCCATTTTTGCTTGAAAAAAATAAAGTTCAACTCCAAGTCGACGATATCCCCTGCTTTACAGCCATCAAAACGGATCACCTTCACAGGTGGAAATGGAGGGGCCAGCTTGGCAAATAAGGATTCCGTAAAGCCTTCCTTTACTTGAAGGTGAGTCTTTTCAACGGCCGTTTGAAGATGTAGATGCATCAGAAGCTAATCACAAATAGTAGAAACAAAATAAGCCAGACTGCATCCATAAACTGCCAGTACACCGTAAATAGGCGAATTCGTAATTTTTCGTAAGGGTTGGTGGACCACACCAGCCTTCGTACTACATCCTGCTGCGTTTTTCGAAGTTCAACCAGCAAAATAGCAGCAAAGGTCATCGCCCCAAGGAGGTGGAGCACATGGATCCCTGAGAGCACATAGAGAAAAGAGCCACTGGGAATGCCTGTAAAATTAATTCCCTTGTCTGTAAGTTCCTTCCAACCCAAAACTTGAAAGACCATGAATAGCAGACCTAGAGTAAAGGTGGCTTGCAAAGCACGGTTGAGCTTGGCGATGTTTTCCTCCTGGTAATAAAGGCGCATCTTCACCGCAGTATACCCAGAAAGTACGAGCAGGAAAGTAGAGATCAAAAAGGCAAAGGGCACCTGCTCATTTAATCCTTGGAGGTACTCCCGGCCAGAAAAAAGGAAGGACAATGATAAAAACAGAAAAATAATCCCACTTCCCAGCATCGCAAGGTACAGCAAGGTCTCGTAGGGATGTTGCTTCTCTATCCTTTGGAACCAAGTTTTCGAAGAAGGGGCTTGTCTCATCAAATGCAAAACATTTTGTACGCGGCTTAGTTCAAAAAATGTCAAATAGGTTTATCCGTAATCCTAGCAGGTGTAAAAAATGAGTGCGAAAAATTGCGGATACTTAGTTGAGGGCTGACTTTCCACGGTCCACAGCAGATTTCTTAAACTTCAAACTTTATTTTCTCTCGTTACTAGTGATTAAACGGATTATGATAATCCGCTTTTTCACCACTAACAAAAGAAAAAAGGCTTGAGGTTCAATTAGGTGGGCTGTCGTCTGTGGACCGTCGACTGTGAACGATCATCCTGTCAAATTGAATTGGAGTGCCCCTCCAAAGAATCCCTCAAAAAAACCTAGATTTACAGCCTTCAAACTCCTAAACCAACCCTTTGTGGATAGACCTTCTTTTCTCTCCATTTACCAGTCGGATCCCATTTTTCAAACTTTCGCCCACCAATTAAGTGAAAAGTCGCCCTTCCAACTGCAGGTAAAAGGCCTATCGGGTAGTTTGGACATGGTTCTACTGGCAGCCTACTTTGAAAAGCACGGAGGATTTCATTTGATCATAGCACAAGACAAAGAGGAGGCAGCCTATTTGAATTCGGATCTCCAAAATTTATTGGGGACCCTAGATCAACGGATTTTTCCAAGCAGCTACAAGCGTCCCTACCAATACGAGGAAATAGACAATGCGAATGTGCTGTCACGAGCAGAGCTCCTCAACCAAATTCTAGAATCAAAAGGCAGTTCCCGCATCGTGATCACCTATCCCGAGGCACTTTACGAAAAGGTGATCAACAAGCGCTCCCTCGTAGAAAATACCTTTACTGCTCGAGTGGGAGAAGCGGTGGACCTAGAGTTTATCACTGAAATTCTCTCCACCTACGACTTTGAGCGAACCGATTTTGTCTACGAGCCCGGACAATTTGCCATCCGCGGAGGAATTCTAGATGTATTTTCATTTAGTAATGAATTCCCCTACCGACTGGAACTCCTTGGAAAGGAAATCGAGAGCATCCGAACTTTTGATCCCGAAACCCAGCTTTCCCTGAAGTCCGTGGACTTCATCTCGCTTATCCCCAATGTGCAAACTCGCCTTCTTCAAGAGGTAAGGCAGTCTTTTCTCAGTTTTCTTCCAGAAAATGCCCTCCTTTGGATCAAGGACTACCAGCTCACCCTTGACGTGATGGACGAGTGCTTCCAAAAGGCTGCCCAAGCTTTTGCTTTGATGGCTGGGGATAATAAGAAGGGAGCTCTAGTGCTCCAGCCCGAGCAGGTATTTGAACAAGGGGCACAGTTTGCCGAAGCCGCCAAAAAGTTTGCGGTAGTAGAATTTGGCCGGCAATTTTATAGCAAAGGAGCCAAAAAAATCAGCTGGGAAAGCCAGCCCCAGCCCTCCTTCAACAAAAATTTTGACCTGCTTGTCGCCAACTTAGGTGACAATGAAAAGACAGGCTACCTCAACTTAATCGTTGCAGAAAACGAAAAGCAAATCGACCGATTGCAGGGAATTTTCCAGGAATTGGATCCTACCCTGCAGGTGCAAAGCTTATTGCTAAGTCTCCGCGAGGGCTTTGTCGACAAGCAGGCCAAACTAGTTTGCTACACCGACCACCAGCTATTTGAGCGTTTTCACCGCTACAAATCCAAGAGTAAATCCACTGCATCCAAAGCCCTCACCCTCAAAGAAATTAAGGCCCTTCATCCCGGTGACTATGTGGTCCATGTGGACTATGGAGTAGGGCGGTTTGCAGGACTAGAGAAAGTGGACGTCAGTGGCAACATGCAGGAGGCCGTTCGCTTGATCTTTAGAGACGATGACCTACTCTATGTCAACATCCACTCGCTCCACAAGATTTCCAAATATTCCGGCCAGGAAGGACAAGCGCCCTCCATGTCTAAGTTGGGCTCCCCCGACTGGGAAAATAAAAAAGCACGGGTCAAAAAACAGGTCAAAGACATTGCCAAAGACCTGATTGCCCTGTATGCCAAACGCAGGTCTGCTCCTGGCTTTGCCTTTTCCAGAGATTCAGTGCTCCAAGTAGAGCTCGAGTCCTCCTTCTTGTACGAGGACACACCAGACCAAGCCGCTGCTACGGCAGACGTGAAGGCAGATATGGAAAAATCCTATCCCATGGATCGACTCGTCTGCGGGGATGTGGGTTTTGGAAAAACAGAAGTCGCCATCCGTGCAGCCTTCAAAGCCGTCAACGATCGCAAGCAAGTTGCCATCTTGGTGCCCACCACCATTTTGGCCATGCAGCATTTCCAAACGCTGCAAGAGCGACTTGAAAATTTTCCTGTCAAGGTGGACTACATCAACCGCTTCCGATCAGCCAAAGACATCAAAACGATCAAGGAACAGGTTAGCTCTGGGGAGATTGACATCCTGATCGGCACCCACAAAATCGTGGGCAAAGACATCGAATTCAAAGATCTGGGCTTGCTGATCATCGATGAGGAACAAAAATTTGGGGTCAAAGTAAAGGACCAGCTCAAAAACCTACGGGTCAATGTAGATGTGCTGACACTGACCGCTACGCCAATTCCGAGAACCCTCCATTTTTCATTGATGGGCGCGCGGGATCTATCCGTCATTGCTACTCCACCGCCAAACAGGCAGCCGGTGACTACCGAGGTGCAAACCTTTGAAGAAGAAGTAATCCGTGATGCAGTCTCTTACGAACTCCGAAGAGGAGGACAGGTGTTCTTTGTGCACAACCGGGTGGGGGAAATCGACAGCATTGCCAACCTGATTTTGAAATTGGTACCAGATGCACGCGTCATCGGCGCGCATGGACAGATGGATGGAGATAAGTTGGAAAAAATCATGGTGGACTTTATCCACCACCAGTACGATGTCCTGGTGTCTACCAACATCATCGAGTCAGGTCTTGATATTCCGAATGCGAACACGATTTTAATCAACCGGGCACACATGTTTGGCCTTTCAGACCTCCACCAGATGCGTGGTCGGGTTGGGCGGAGCAA
>JBIIGH010000131.1:0-6918 GCA_044236565.1 Algoriphagus sp.
GGTACTGCTGATGTTCATTTTGTATGCGTGCTCCCCAAAAATTTGCTGGATGGCTTTGGTTTCACTCACATCACCCAGTGGAGTAGAGGTGCCGTGCACATTGATGTAATCAATTTGCTCTGGCTGAAGACCGGCATCTTCGAGTGCAATTTTCATGACACTGCTCGCACCCAATCCTTCCGGATGAGGAGCAGTGATGTGGTTGGCATCTGCGGTCATGCCGCCACCGACCAACTCGGCGTATATTTTTGCTCCGCGTGCTTTGGCGTGCTCTAGTTCCTCTAGGATCAAAGCACCAGCGCCCTCACCCAAGACAAAACCGTCACGGTCATTGTCAAAAGGTCTGGAAGCAGTTTCGGGAGAATCATTTCGTTGGGAAAGGGCTTTCATGGCATTGAATCCACCGATACCAGATTCGGTAACGGCAGCCTCGGATCCACCACTGATAAATACATCTGCTTTACCTAATCTGATGAGGTTGAAGGCATCAATCAAGGCATTTGTGGCAGAGGCACAAGCGGAAACAGTGACAAAGTTAGGGCCTCTAAAACCATACTTGATGGAAATAAAACCCGCCGCAATGTCGGCAATCATTTTAGGAATAAAGAAGGGATTGAATCGAGGAGTTCCATCTCCCTGATTGAAGGCGGTTACTTCGTCTTGGAAAGTTTTGATTCCGCCGATGCCCGATCCCCAAATCACCCCTGCTCGAGAAAGATCGAGCGTTTCAAGGTTGAGTCCTGAATCCCCCATGGCTTCCTCAGCGGCTACCATTGCGTATTGGGTGAAGGGATCCATTTTGCGTGCTTCTTTGCGCTCGATAAATTGCTCGACGTCAAAGTTTTTTAATTCGCAGGCAAACTGGGTTTTGAAGAGGGAGGCATCAAAATGAGTAATAGGCGCGGCGCCACTCACACCAGAAGCTAATCCTTTCCAGAACTCGTCTTTGGTATTACCAATCGGTGTGAGTGCACCTATGCCCGTTACTACAACTCTTTTTAAATTCATGGAAATGAATTTGAGGAATGATTATTTTACGTTAGCCTCAAGGTACGCTACAGCAGCGCCTACGGTACCGATTTGTTCTGCTTGGTCGTCTGGGATAGAAATGTTGAATTCTTTTTCGAATTCCATGATTAATTCTACCGTATCCAAAGAATCAGCGCCAAGATCGTTGGTGAAGCTTGCTTCCATAGTTACTTCAGATTCTTCTACGCCAAGTTTGTCAACAATGATGGCCTTTACTTTTTGTGCAATTTCAGACATTTTGTGATCAGTTTAGTTAATAACTCTCCGCAAAGAAATATATTTAATGCCTAATTGACAAAGAAATGAGGGAAGTAAATTTTGCAAATAGCGAATATGGCTCTTGCTCCGTTTTAATTTCTATTTTTGTGTTTATTACTGATCTTCCCCAATGAAGAAGGCCAAGCTCCAAATTGAACCTACCTTTGACTTTGAATTGCTTGGAATCGTGTCTCCAATACGGGAATATCGGATGGCTTGGCTGGTCAATCAGGAATTGGAACTCAACCTGGTGAAAGTTGATGATTTGGAATTGGAGTTTCTAAACTCCGAGAAGTTAGAAATCGCTCAGTATTTTCTTTCTTTGCCACATGGATTTATTCAGCTTCTGAAAAATAAGGCGCTTAATTCTGCACAGCAGCTGGCATATTTGGTTCCTGAGTTGAAAAATCTAGACTATTTTCTTCTAGTTCAAGATGAAACAGAACAGTTGGATTTGAGTAATTTTATGGAAAAGCTTTCGCGAAACCCCTTGGTCCAAAGCATTGTACGGATTGATATTTCAAAGCTAAAATCAAAAGAAAACCTATTAACTTATTAATACCCTATGTCTCAATTACCTTTTAAAAAGACAAAAATTTTAGCCACCATTGGCCCTGCTTCGAATTCTTACGAAATGATCAAAAGCTTGGCTTTTGCAGGAGCAAATGTTTTTAGACTCAATTTTTCCCATGGCTCACACGAGGTTCACAAGGAAGTTCTAGAGACTATCCGAAAAGTAAATCAAGAGTTGAACTGTAACCTAGGAATCCTACAAGATTTACAAGGACCGAAAATCCGGGTAGGAGAGGTTGAAAACAATGGGGTTGAAATTAATCCAGGAGATAAAATCACCATTACCTCTGATCCTGTGATTGGTACGGCTTCTTTAGTGAGTACTGTTTACAAGAACCTTCCACAGGATGTTCAAGAAGGAGAGCATATTTTGATCGATGATGGCAACTTGGAGTTGATTGTCAATGATACCGATGGTAAAAATGTGAATTGCACTGTTTTGCATGGTGGAATTCTAAAATCTAGAAAGGGAATCAACCTTCCCAACACCAAGGTTTCTGCTCCCTCACTGACCGAAAAAGACCTAGAAGACCTAGAGTTTGGATTGGCCAATGATGTGGATTGGATTGCCTTGTCGTTTGTGCGCTCCGCTGAGGACATCACCGATTTGCGTGAGCGAATTAAAAAGGCAGGCAAGGATTGTAAAATTGTTGCCAAAATTGAAAAGCCTGAAGCGTTAGAAAATATTGACGCCATCATTGAAGCTACCGATGCAATCATGGTTGCCCGCGGAGATCTAGGAGTAGAAGTTCCGATGGAAATCGTCCCGCTTTGGCAAAAGAAGATGGTTGAAAAGTGCAAGCAAGCCTGTAAGCCAGTGATCATTGCTACCCAGATGATGGAAAGCATGATTCAAAATCCACGCCCTACACGTGCAGAAACCAATGATGTGGCAAACGCGGTTTTGGATGGAGCTGATGCAGTGATGCTATCCGCAGAAACTGCTTCTGGAAAGTACCCAATCAATGCAGTAAAGGCGATGACTAGCATCATTACCTATTTGGAGGAAAATGCAGAGGTGTACCACAACTTGTATAAAATACCAGAGGAGGATGCTACCTTTTTGAGCAACAACCTGATTCTAATGGCGGCAAGACTTTCTAGAAATGTGAAAGCAAAAGCCATTGTGGGAATTACTTCTTCAGGATTTACTGGGTTCCGATTGGCATCCCACCGTCCGCTCTCGAATATTTTTGTATTTACGAGAAACCAGAAATTACTCACCCAATTGTCACTTGTTTGGGGTGTTCGGGCCTACCATTACGAAGGTCAGGCATCTACAGATGGTGTATTTGCGGATATTGAGGCCATTTTGAAGCGTGACGGACACGTACATGAAGGAGAAGTGATCATCAATACAGGAAGCATGCCACTGAGTCAAAAAGGTAAGACCAACATGCTGAAAGTGCATGTGGTAGGCTAATTCCTTCAGGCTTTTCCATAAAGCACAAAAAAAGGAGAAACTAATGTTTCTCCTTTTTTTGTGCTTGAACTCCAGAACTTGGATTTTCAATTTTCTGATTATCCGTTATTGTAACATCAATCCTATAGATAAAGGTTTGAAGTTCAATTAGGTCTGCTGTTGACCGTTGAAAGCCTGTAGGCCGTGGCCTATGGTCTGTCAACGATTATCCGCAGTTTTAAATACCCATGCTGAACTATCAGTATGATTGCGGATAATCAGATTTTATTTTTTGATCACCGAAAAGTCGAAGGTTTCGAGGAACTTGGTGGTAAAGTTACCGGCCTTAAATTGTTCGTCTTCTAACAAGGCGATATGGAATGGAATGGTGGTTTTGATGCCATCAATCACAAACTCCTCCAGGGCGCGCTTCATTCGTACAATAACTTCTTCTCTTGTTTGTCCGCTCACGATCAGTTTGGCGATCATGGAATCGTAATTTGGAGGGATGACATAACCTGCATACACATGCGAGTCTACCCGTACCCCACGTCCGCCAGGGATATGGAGATTTAGAATTTTGCCTGGACTAGGTCGGAAGCCATTGGCTGGATCTTCCGCATTGATGCGGCATTCCATAGCGAATAACTTCGGGTAGTAATTTCTACCAGAAATAGTCTCACCTGCGGCTACTTTTATTTGTTCTTTGATCAAGTCAAAGTCAGTTACTTCTTCGGTGATGGGATGCTCTACCTGAATTCGGGTATTCATCTCCATAAAGTAGAAGTTGCGGTTTTTGTCCACCAAAAACTCGATGGTGCCTGCTCCTTCATACCCAATGGCTTCCGCGCCTTTGATGGCTGCTTTGCCCATGGCATCCCGAAGTTCATCCGTGATAAAAGGGGAGGGGGTTTCTTCTACTAGCTTCTGGTGTCTTCTTTGAATGGAGCAGTCGCGCTCCGAAAGGTGACATGCCTTGCCGGTTCTATCTCCAACAATTTGAATTTCAATGTGTCGAGGTTCCTCTACAAATTTTTCTAAATAGAGCCCGTCGTTGCCAAAAGAAGCACTGGATTCCATTTTAGCATCGTCCCAAGCTTTCTTGAATTCATTGTCTTCGCGTACGATGCGCATTCCTTTACCTCCTCCACCAGCGGTAGCTTTGAGGATTACGGGGTAGCCCATCTCCTTGGCGATGACTAAACCTTGTTCGATGGAGTCAAGCAAGCCTTCTGAACCTGGAATGGTAGGAACTCCTGCCGCTTTCATGGTTGCTTTTGCAGTGGCTTTGTCGCCCATTTTGGCGATCATGTCTGGGGAAGCCCCGATAAACTTGATGCCGTATTCTTCACAAACTCTTGAAAACTCTTCATTTTCAGAGAGGAAACCATATCCTGGATGGATAGCGTCTGCATTTGTAATTTCTGCTGCAGAAATGATACGCGTGATATTCAAATAGGACTCGCGGCTTGGGGCAGGTCCAATACAAACTGCTTCATCTGCAAATCGAACGTGAAGGCTATCCTTATCTGCTGTAGAATAAACGGCTACAGTTTTGATTCCCATCTCCTTACAGGTACGAATTACCCGAAGGGCTATTTCACCACGGTTGGCAATTAATATTTTCTTAAACACGTTTTTTTTGATTTAGTGCAAAAATCAACCTGCTGGATCTACTAGGAAAAGTGGCTGGTCGTATTCCACTGGGCTTGCATTAGCCACAAGGATTTTTACGATTTTACCAGAGATTTCTGATTCAATTTCATTGAATAGCTTCATCGCCTCAATGATACAGACTGTTTTCCCTGCGCTGATTGAGCCACCTTCGGTTACGAAAGGTGCAGCATCAGGACTTGCAGTTAGGTAGAAAGTACCAATCATTGGCGACTTGATCTCCACCAAATTGGAACTTGGTGCAGGGCTTGGCGCTGCTGCAACGGGTGCGGAAGCTACAGGAGCTGGCGCTGGTGCAGGAGCTGCTGCAATTACCTGTGGTGCAGGCGCAACAGTAGCAGCATCTGCGTATTTTTTTACGGAAAGCTCAAACTCCTCTGTCTTGATTTTTACTTCTGCAAGACCGGTATTTGAGATATAATCAATTAAATCTTGAATTTCTTTAGGTTTCATAGCGTTCTTTTTTTGTTCCATGAGTTGGAGCAGTTAGGAGTTATACTAATTCAAAAAGGACTGGTAATTTACTAGAATTCGAGAGATTTAAACTACTTATTTCACTCTTTCTGAGTAAGAACCATCGCGGGTATCTACTTTGATTAAGGTGTCTTGTTCCACGAAAAGGGGCACCATCACGGTTGCACCTGTTTCTACAGTCGCAGGCTTCAGGGCATTGGTAGCCGTGTCTCCTTTGATGCCTGGTTCAGTGTAGGTGATCATCAATTCTACGAATGGAGGAAGTTCTACAGACAGGGGGATTTCATGTTCTGCATGAACTAGAATGTCCACAAGCTGCCCGTCTTTCAATAAGTTTGAGCGTTCAATTAAACGCTCTTGCAAAGAAATCTGCTCAAAATTGTCTGTGTCCATGAAATTGTAACCCAGATCATCTTTGTAGAGAAACTGGTGAGCTCTTTTTTCGACGCGTGCGGTAGTTACTTTTTCTCCAGCATTAAACGTTTTTTCGAGGGTTTTTCCAGTTCGCAAGCTTTTCATTTTCGTGCGAACAAAAGCGGCGCCTTTACCCGGCTTCACGTGTTGAAACTCGACAATGGAAAAGATGTCGTTGTTCATTTCGAGACAAAGCCCATTTTTAAAATCTGCAGTACTTGCCATATTCTTTTAGTCAAATTTATTTTTTAGGATCCAAGGCCCACTTGAGGTAGATCGCCCCCCAGGTAAATCCACCACCAAAGGCAGCAAGAATCAGGTTGTCTCCCTTTTTCAATTGGCTTTCATATTCCCAAAGGCAGAGAGGAATGGTAGCTGCGGTGGTATTTCCATACCGCTCAATATTCATCATTACCTTTTCTGGTCCTACACCCATTCGATTGGCTGTGGCATCGATAATTCGTTTGTTGGCTTGGTGTGGTACTAACCAGGCAATATCGTCTCCCTTAAGTCCATTTCGCTCCATGACTTCTGCACTTACATCTGCCATGTTGGTCACGGCAAACTTGAATACGCTGGTGCCCTCTTGGTACGCGAAATGCTCACGGTTTGCAACGGTTTCTTGGGTCGCTGGCTTTCGGCTACCTCCGGCTTTCATGTGCAGGAAGCTTTCTCCAGATCCATCCGCTTTGAGAATGGCATCTACAATTCCAAGGTCTTCGGTAGTAGGCTCAAGAAGTACGGCACCCGCTCCATCTCCAAATAGGATACAGGTAGTGCGGTCTTGGTAGTCGACGATTGCTGACATCTTGTCTGCGCCAACTACGATTACTTTTTTGTGGGTTCCTGCTTGGATAAACTGGGCGCCAAGCTGTAGCGCATACAAAAAGCCTGAACAGGCGGCTCCAATATCGAAGGAGAAAGAATTTTTTGCGCCTACTTTATCTGCAATAATGTTGGCAGTAGCAGGGAAGGGCATGTCCGGGGTAACTGTGGCGCAGATGATGAGTTCAACCTCTAGGGGGTCAGTACCCGTCTTTTCCAATAAGCCTTTTACAGCTTCAATTCCAAGTACAGAGGTTCCTTGATTTTCG
>JBIIGH010000132.1:0-6863 GCA_044236565.1 Algoriphagus sp.
TTACCCCAGGAACCATTGGGCTATTGGCTTCTCTGGGTATAGAGGAGGTAACCGTTTTTGCAGCACCTCAAGTGAGTATCATTCTTACAGGCGATGAGGTGGTGGAGCTAGGGCAGGCTTTGCAGCCTGGACAAATCTACAATGCCAATGGACCCGCTCTTCTGGGTTACCTGAGTCAATTGGGAATCTCTGCCGTGAAGGTGTATAAGGTGAAGGATGATCCCACAGAGGTCATTCGGGTCATTGGAGAAGCGCTAGCCTCCTCAGATGTGTTGTTGCTTACAGGAGGGATTTCGGTAGGCGATTTTGACTTTGTCAAGGAAGGATTGGCCGAAAATGGGGTAGAAACCCTGTTTTACAAAGTCAAGCAGAAACCTGGTAAACCACTTTTGGTAGGATTGAAAGGCAGTAAGTTGGTGTTTGCCCTTCCGGGCAACCCTGCTTCGGTGCTGACTTGCTTCATGCAGTATGTCAAGCCGAGTCTAGGTCAATGGATGGGAAATCCAGCCGCTTGGGAGCAGGCAAGAAGTTACCCCTTGGCCACCAACTGGGAAAAGCAGGCGAAGTTGACCGTATTTCTTAAAGCGCGTCTGGTAGCCGGACAGGTGGAAGTCTTGCCTGGCCAAGAATCCTTCAACCTGCTTTCTTTTGGATCGGCAGATGGCTTGGTAGAAGTAGGGGAGCAACTTTTTGAAGTGGAGGCAGGTGCAGCTTTACCTTTTTATTCATGGATTTAGGAGGGGTAAACTGGGAAATTTTGCTCTATGCGTTGATGCCCTTTGCGGCATTTATGTATGCGGCAGTGGGACATGGGGGAGCGAGTAGCTACCTGATGATTTTGGCTTTGATGGGCTTTGCTCCACAGGAGATTCGTCCTTCTGCCTTGATCTTGAACGTATTTGTTTCCCTGATTTCATTTTTGAATTACCGGAAAGCAGCAGTCTTCCCCATGCGGCTATTCCTTACTTTGGTGATTTTCTCCGTTCCGGCGGCCTACTTTGGAGGGCGGATTTTATTGGATACTGGGATATACAAACAGGTGCTAGGGGTTTTGCTTCTTTTTCCGGTGCTTAAATTTGCAGGACTGTTCCCGGTATCGGCTCAACCCAAATTCACCCAGCAGCCCTGGATAGTAGCCCTCTTGGGAGGAAGTATTGGATTGCTTTCTGGGATGATTGGCATTGGTGGAGGGATTATTCTTTCGCCTATTTTGCTCCTTTTGGGCTGGTTGGGTGTGAAAGAAACAGCCGCAGTAAGTGCGCTCTTTATTTTTGTGAATTCGATTGCTGGATTTCTAGGGGCTTCTGTTTTTCAAGTAGAGTTGAGTCCCCAACTGTGGATGATACTTCCGCTGACCGTAGCCGGCGGAGCGCTTGGTGCCTATTTCGGGGCCAAAAAATGGAGTCCCAAATTCCTGACCTACCTCTTGGCTTTTGTGCTGGCCTTTGCTGCGGTGAAGCTGATTTTTGGGTAGGATATTACACACTAGGTATTGCATCGTCCGCCGCTGGGGACTTCCCCGTAACAGTAGTTGTGATTGTCTACCCATGGTTAAAACCAAGGGTTAGGTATGAGTCGTCCGCTACGGCGGACTTGACTGTCGATGGTTATCAGAGTATGTTTTCCTTATTCTAGTTCTCGTTGGTACCTTCCGTCGCTGGGGACTTTCCCGTAACAGTAGTTGTGATTGTCTACTCATGGTTGAAACCATGGGTTAGTATGAGTCGTCCGCTACGGCAGACTTAGAAGTAGATGATGGAAGTTAATGGTTTTATCTCCCATCAATTGTAATGCCTTTCTAATTAAGTCCGCAGCCGCGGACGAGCTAATCCTAACCCGCCAATTCATTGGCGGGGATGAAACAACTGTGTGCTGGCAAATGCCGTAGGCATGACCGAATTGTGCCCGACGCTGCTGGAGACTCTCTAGTATCTTTAGTTATGATTGTCTTTCCATAGTTAAAATCATGGGTTAATGGCACATATTGCTATGTTCTGTAGGTAGGTTCTAATCCTAACGGCCATTTTAATGGCTGACTTACTCAGCAATACCTTAGAATCTCCTATATTTAGTATTTAATTAAACTCAATCATGCCGGATCGAATTCACCTCAAAGCCTTTGGAATGCTCGCTGAAAAGATGGGCACCGATTCCCTTGAAATTGAGAATCCGGGTTCCTCGGAGGTGCTGAAGCAGCAGCTGCTCACACAATTTCCTGAGCTGAAGGACATGACTTTTCGGATGGCGTTGGACCGCAAACTCCTGCAAGCAGACACAGACATTTCCCAAGGGCAGGAGATTGCCCTACTTCCCCCTTTTTCTGGAGGCTAAACCCATGGATAGATTTGAAAGACAAGTGATGCTACCAGGCTTTGGCCAGGAAGGTCAAGCCAAACTGAAGCATGCCTCGGTCCTCGTGATCGGAGCAGGTGGGCTGGGTTGCCCTGCCTTACTGTACCTCGCCGCAGCGGGAGTCGGACGAATTTGTGTGGTAGATGGGGATGTAGTCGCCCTCTCCAACTTGAACCGCCAAGTACTTTTTGGGATTCAGGACCTGGGAAAAAATAAGGCCCAAACAGCCGTGCGCTACTTTCAAGAAAAATACAACGACATCCAGTGGAAGGCGATACCTGAATTTATTACGGTAGAAAATGCCCAAGAACTCATCTTTCACTACGATGTGGTGATTGATGGTAGCGACAATTTCCCTACCCGCTTCTTGGTCAATGATGCCTGTGTGCTATTGAAAAAGCCGCTGGTATTCGGTGCCATTCACCAGCACGAAGGACAAGTATCGGTATTTAATCAGGGCCCTGGTTCCTGCAACTACCGCGACCTGTATCCGCAGCCTCCTGCTGCCAACGAGATCCCCAACTGTGCAGAAACAGGCGTATTGGGTGTGGTCCCAGGCATCATCGGGAGCTTAATGGCACTCGAGGTCATCAAGGTACTTACTGGCCTAGGCAAGCCACTCACCAATCGAGTCTTGTATTTCAATAGCCTGAGCTCGCAAAGCTATGAAGTAGAAATTCAGCCCAGCACAGCTTCTGCAGTACCTACTTCCTGGTCAGACTTTGAGCAACGCAATTACGAGTTGGCCTCCGAGGGGATCGCCCAGCTCAGTTGGAACGAGGCCATGAAGCTGATGGGGCATGAAGTGGCTTTTGTAGATGTGCGCGAACCCGGAGAAGAGCCTCCGCTAGAATGCACAGGACTGGTGAAAGTGCCCTATTCCATCCTAGCAAACCAACTGGATCAATTTGAGGAGGCCGAAGAGATTCTCTGCTTCTGCCAAAGTGGAGTGAGAAGCCAAAAAGCGGCGCAGCTCCTTCAGGAAACCTATCCAGACAAAAAAATATTCTCCATTCGTGGAGGCATCCAAGCGCTGAAATCCTAAACTCCATGGAAAAAGAGCGCAAACCCAAAAACATTTTCGTTCAAGGACCCATCCTTCCGGAGAAAATTGCCCAGTCCATCGCCAATCATGCCACCAAAACAGATATTGGCGGGCATTCCATTTTTTTGGGTCAAATCCGCGCCGACGAAAAGCCTGAAGGGAAGGTCCTAGCTATCGCCTACACGGCCTATGAAGACATGGCCCTAGAAAAGGCCTTTGAAATTCGGGAAGAAATTTTTGCAAAGTACCCATTGACCTGCATGCACATCTACCATAGCCTCGGGGAAATCAAGGTGGGGGAAATCTGCCTCTTCGTCTTTACTTCCTCTAAACACAGGAAAGCAGCCATGCAGGCCTGCGACGAGTTGGTGGAGCGCATCAAAGCCGAACTCCCTATCTGGGGCAAAGAAATCTTGGACGCTGGAGCTCCCGTTTGGAAGGTAAATACCTGATTTAGGAAATTCTGATTATCCGCTTTTCACCAGTAACAAAAGAAAAACAAGGTTTGAAGTTCATTTAGATGAGCTGTGGTCTGTGGACAGTCGTCTGTCGACGATTATCCGCAGTACTTCAACTAGACTTCAAACTACTGGTGTTGTTGCGGATAATCATATAAGAATTTACTGATCTCGTAAAAAAGTCCTGAATTCTTCCGTGTTGAAGTTGCTCATCCCTTGCTGGTAAAAGACGATTTTACCCTCTTTACTGACCACTAGGGTGGTGGGGATGGACTCACTTTGCAAACGGTTATTCAGGCCGTAACTCGCATGCACTACTGGAAAGGACCAACTTTTTCCCTCCATAAATTCCTGACTTTTTTGCTTGTTCTGGTCCAATCCAATCATCAAAAATTCGAGATCGGGGGTATCTTTTACCGCATCGTAGAGATCGGAAATATGGGGCATTTCTGCGCGGCAAGGACCACACCAAGAAGCCCATAGGTTGATGAATAGGGTCTTGCCTCGGTAGGCTTGCAGGTCGATGGTATTGCCCTTGAAATCGGTAAACTGGCCGCGGTAGTCAAACTTTTGGTCGGTGAGGTCCGGTACCTCGATACTGGGCTTCATCAAACCTGTGGCGAGCAAGACAGATTGCAAGGCCCCTTGAATCACAGGGAGTAGGCCTGAAAAGTATAAAAATGCAAAAACAGCCAAAATTGCGCCCCAAGACTTCACTTCCTTTTTCCAATCCATTTTCTTTATTGCAGCAGGTCCCCTGCGCTGGGGTAGGTATTCTTTTGTTTTTAATTAGCCTCTTTTTTTATCAATCTTACTACCCAGACTACAGACGGCAATTGAAAATCTCAGATTCAAATCGATGTACAACCACAATTGGCTGTGGACAGTCAACCGTAAGCAGTTGACCACAAACTAAACCATAAAATTACCTCCAGAAATTCAGAATCTTAGTGACCAATGACACATTTTAGCTGGTTCTCTTCCAATACCGCAGTATCTTGTATCCTTTCTGATTACTTCCTCTTTTTACCATGAATTACGACAGTAAGATTGCCTCCGAATTGGGCGTCAGGCCCCAACAAGTTAGCGCTACGGTAGCATTACTCGAAGAGGGTGCCACGGTGCCCTTTATCTCTCGCTACCGTAAGGAAGCCACGGGAACCTTGGACGAGGTGCAAGTCGCTGCCATTCGGGATCGACTCGAGCAGTTGAAGGAATTGGATAAGCGTCGAGAGGCGATCCTTAAGTCGATTGAGGAACAGGGGAAATTAACTCCCGAACTGAAAAAATCAATAGACCAAGCCGAAACCATGGCTAGGCTAGAAGATATTTACCTGCCCTACAAACCCAAGCGCAAGACCAAGGCCTCGGTGGCCAAAGAAAAAGGCTTGGAGCCCTTGGCAACGCGTATTTTTGCGCAGCATCCCTTGGATATTCAAAGCGAAGCCTCCAAGTACCTCGATGCCGAAAAGGAGGTGGCAACCCTAGAAGAAGCCTTGCAAGGTGCCCGGGATATCATTGCGGAATGGGTTAGTGAAAATGCTGCAGTGCGTGGCAATCTCCGCACCTTATTTTTGAAGGAGGGAGTGTTTGCTTCCCGCGTGATTGCAGGCAAGGAAGTGGAAGCGGCCAAGTACAAGGACTACTTTGACTGGTCCGAACCCATCAAAACTGCCCCATCTCACCGGGTCTTAGCCATGCGTCGAGGGGAAAAAGAAGGATTTTTGCTTTTGGATGCACTTCCGGAAGAGGGAGCTGCAGTTGCGGTATTGGAACGGGAAATCCTGACTGGTGGGAGCAATGCATGCGTGGAGCAAGTAAAAATAGCCATCAAAGACGCCTATAAGCGTCTACTCAAGCCGAGTATTGAAACGGAGATTCGCCTTCAAACCAAGAAGAAAGCTGACGAAGAGGCGATTCGTGTATTTGCTGAAAATTTGCGTCAGCTCCTTCTCGGCGCTCCCCTAGGGGAAAAAGTGGTGATGGCTATCGACCCAGGTTTCCGGACCGGTTGTAAACTGGTTTGTTTGGGTGCGCAGGGACAACTCTTGCATTACGAAAACATTTATCCGCACGAGCCACAGCGACAAACTGCCGTAGCAGGTCAAAGCATCCGAACCTTGGTGGAGAAATTTGCTGTGGAAGCCATTGCTGTGGGCAATGGAACCGCAGGACGGGAAACGGAAGCCTTTGTGAAAAGCTTGGGACTGAGCAAGTCGGTGCAGGTCGTGCTAGTCAATGAATCGGGGGCGTCGATTTACTCGGCCTCTGAGGTGGCTCGAAACGAGTTTCCAGATCTGGACCTCACCGTGAGAGGAGCGGTTTCCATCGGCAGGAGGTTGATGGATCCCTTGGCGGAGTTGGTGAAAATTGACCCCAAATCCATCGGGGTAGGGCAGTACCAACACGATGTGGACCAGCAAGCTTTAAAGAACTCCTTGGACGATACCGTGATTTCGGCCGTAAATAAGGTAGGCGTGGAGGTCAATACCGCCTCCAAGGAGTTGCTCACCTATGTGTCTGGACTAGGACCTCAATTGGCTCAAAATATTGTGGCTTTTCGTCAGGAGTTTGGTCCCTTCAAGAGCCGTGCGCAACTCAAAAAAGTACCTCGGTTGGGAGATAAAGCATTCGAGCAGGCAGCGGGCTTTTTGCGAATACGCCAAGCGAAGCATCCGCTAGATCAATCTGCGGTGCATCCCGAGCGCTACGAACTGGTGGAGCAGATGGCCAAGGACCTCAAAACCTCGGTGCAGGACTTGATGAGTTCAGAGGCTTTGCGCAGCCAGATTATTCTCCAGAAGTATGTTTCCGATACGGTAGGTATCCCAACCCTTCAAGATATCGTGGAGGAATTGGCCAAGCCAGGGCGAGATCCCCGTGCCAGTTTCGAGGTATTCCAATTTCAAGATGGGGTCAACTCCATGGCGGATCTAAAAGTTGGGATGAAACTTCCCGGAATCATCACTAACATCACCGCCTTTGGGGCCTTTGTGGACATTGGCGTA
>JBIIGH010000008.1:0-23574 GCA_044236565.1 Algoriphagus sp.
TCTGTATGTACTTGATTACTTTGTGGAGATCCGAATCGCTGTAGGAAGAAGCTCCAAATCCCGACTGCCACTCAAATCGAAGTGCCAACAATCCAGACTCATTTACCCATTTGGAAGATTTACCCTTCGCTACCTTCATGATTTCAGAAATCGAATTTTTTGGGAAGATCCTGAATAAACAATGGACATGATCCTCAACCCCATTCACCACGATTGTTTGGGCTCCGGCTTCATTAATTAGGTTACCAATCACGGGGAAAAGTTTTTGCTTTAATTCATCGTGAATCATTGCTTTCCGGTATTTAACCGCAAAAACTGTCTGACAATAAACTTTGGAATAGGTGTTAGCCATGGTATTAAAAAAGTTAAAAGGGTAAAAAAAAGTTTAAAAATATGGACCGTGCCTACGGTACTCGGTGACTTGTTTTTTGGTTTCTGCTGAGCTTAGCTACCCTCTATCCAGCCAATGAATTGGCTGGATACGGTTGAGTCGTGCTTACAGCACTCACATGGTGACTTATACTTTCTTCTTGGCTCCGCCTAGGTCAACTCAGCCAATGAATTGGCTGTTTGGGGTTGAGTCGTGCTTACAGCACTCAAACCAATATAGACAAAACAATTCTAATTTTTTCAGTCAATCTACCCATACATATTAGTCCGCGTAGTGGACGGCTCACATATTGCCCATGGATTTATCCATGGGAATGGGAGAATGGAGGCAGGGGAATGGAAATGGCCATGGGAAGGCAATCCCCTCCCACCAGAATGCTTGTATTCTATTTTGAAATTGGATAATTTTCATCATTCCATTTTGAAAAAATGTTCACCAACCGCCTCGCGTTACTTTTTTCTGTCTTGATTGGGCTTACCCTCATCGGGTTTTTCTTTTTTGGCCCAGAAAAAGAGGTGGATTTTAGTACCGATATCAAACCCATTCTCAACAAACACTGCATCTCCTGCCATGGAGGCGTGAAAAAGAGTGGGGGATTCAGCCTCCTTTTTGAAGAGGATGCCCTGTCACCCACCGAATCAGGTCACCCAGCCATTGTGCCAGGAAGTGCATCCTCAAGTGAGCTGATCAAGCGCCTCACGCATGCCGATCCCGAGATGCGGATGCCCTACCAGCGCGCGCAACTCTCAGAAGAAGAGATCGAACTCCTCAAAAACTGGATAGACCAAGGAGCCAAATGGGGAAAGCATTGGGCCTATGAACCCGTAAAAGCGCCTCAGCTTCCGAGCAACTTGACCACCGCTGGTTTGGGAGGCAGCACCAGCAATTCACCCGCAGCAATCGACTATTTTGTACAGGAGCAACTCACCGCCCAAGGGCTAAGTCCTGCTCCAAAAGAGGATCCAATGAGGCTTCTTCGCCGAGTTGCTTTGGACATTACCGGATTGCCCCCATCCCAAACCCTAGTCAGGGACTTTTCGGCCGGAAAAATAAGCTACGAACAAGCCGTCGATCAGCTGCTCAATTCCGAAGCCTATGGTGAAAAATGGGCAACCTGGTGGCTTGACCTCGCACGTTATGCCGATACCAAAGGCTATGAACGAGACGTCTCCCGCACCTTTTGGCCCTACCGAGATTGGGTGATTCGTGCCTTCAATGCCGACAAGCCATACGATGAATTTACCATCGAGCAGCTAGCAGGTGACCTGCTGCCCAACCCTACCCAAGATCAACTGACGGCCACGGCTTTTCACCGAAATACGATGAACAACGATGAGGGCGGGACTGAAGATGAGGAATTCCGAGTAGCCGCTGTTCTAGATCGAGTCAACACCACTTTTGAAGTTTGGCAAAGCACCACGATGGCCTGCGTGCAGTGTCACAGCCATCCCTACGACCCGATCCGGCAGGAAGAGTATTACCAGTCTTTTGCCTTTTTCAACAATACCCGAGACGAAGATACCCACGACGAGGAGCCAAGACTCCGTTTTTACGAAGTGGAGGATCAGGCAAAAGTAGAGCAGCTAGTAAACTGGACTACTGCAAACGAGGGTAAACTGGCAGCCAAGCAACGAGCGGATTTTCTGAAATTTTACGAGCCCAAGTATGCCGCTCACATCGCAACTGACTTTCAAAAGGCCGAACTGATCGATACCAAATGGCTGGGTTTGTGGCCAGGAGGATCTGCAGTCTATAAAAACATCGACACCCAGGGCTCAGACCAGCTGCTTCTCAACTACTGGTCAGGCATAGACGGTACCAAAATGACCATCCGGAAAGAGGGCCCAGCAGGAGAAGTTCTTGCCAGTTTTGTGATAAACAAAACCGAAGGGGAAGTAACTCGGGAAATTCCATTCAAGCCGGTGCAAGGCAAAGTCAATTTGTACATTGAAGCTCAAAACCCTAGAGCAAAGCCTCAGCAAAATACCTCTTCCATCGTTTGGTTTGCCTTCGTGCCAATGCTCAAAGGAAAAGAAAAACCTGGATTCACCGCAGTTAAAAAATCTTGGGATGAGCTGCTGCAGGTGAGAGGCACCCGACTTCCGATTCTGATTGAAAATCCAAACTACATGGCCCGTCCAACCTTTGTCTTCGAGCGGGGCAATTGGATGATTCCAGGAGAAAAGGTGAGCGCACAAACCCCGAAGGAACTGGGCACCTGGAAAAAAGAATGGCCCGCCAACCGCTTGGGCTTTGCTTACTGGCTCACGGCTCCGGAAAATCCACTCACCGCCCGCACCCTAGTCAACCGGGTTTGGGATCAGCTTTTTGGCCGTGGGTTGACAGCTACTTTGGAGGACATGGGCACTCAATCTGACCCGCCAACCCATCCAGAGTTGCTCGATTATTTGGTCTGGAAAACTGTTCAGGACTACGATTGGAGTATCAAATCACTTATCCGAGAGATCGTCACTTCCGCTACCTACCAGCAATCTGCCACGATCAGCACAGCGGCTTTCCAAAAAGACCCTAAAAACCAATGGCTTGCGCGAGGACCTCGATTCCGACTTTCTGCAGAGCAAATCCGTGACCAAGCTTTGGCGAGTACTGGACTACTCAGCCCAAAAATGTATGGCAAACCCGTCATGCCTGCCCAGCCCGAAGGCATCTGGCAGACGGTGTACAACGGGGAATCTTGGACTGAAAGTGAGGGCGAGGACAAGTACCGTAGAAGTGTGTACACCTTCCTCAAGCGAACGAGTCCTTACCCTTCCTTCATTTCTTTTGATGCAGGAAGCAGGGAGGTTTGCCTGAGCAAACGCCTCGTTACCAATACCCCGCTGCAAGCTTTGGCCACCTTGAATGACCCAGTGTATTTGGATGCGGCAAAATCCTTGAGTCAAAAAGTCTGGGTGGAATCAGGGAAAAATCCAGAAGCTGCAATCAAAAAAGTGTACCAACAGCTGCTGCTTTTACCGATTTCTGAAAGCAAGAAAAAAAGCATGATGCAGCTGTTTGCCACTGCCAAATTGGAATTTGAAAAAGACCCCAAAGCAAGAGCTGATTTCTTCCAAGGGGCGGATGCTGGATTAGCCGCATTGGCAGTAACTACCAATGCAATGATGAATTTAGACGAATTTTTAACCAAGCCCTGAGCCCATGTCTTTGGATAAGCTATTGAATGAATTGGTCAACCAAAAGTTGCAAGCTCAGACGAGAAGGCACTTTCTCCTCGATTGCGTGAGCAAAATGGGTGGACTAGCCATGGCTCCCTTACTTTTCGGCTGTGAGCTTGGTAAAAATGGAACGCTCAACGGCGGCCTCAACCTCAGTGACCGAGATTTGAATCCCTTGGCTCCACTTCCTCCTCCCTTTTTAGGCAAAGCCAAATCCATCATTTACCTCCACATGGCGGGGGCACCTTCCCAGTTGGAGCTTTTCGACTTCAAACCTGAACTCGCCAAGTACCACGATCAAGACTGCCCCGGCAGCTTGCTCGAAGGGCGGAAGTTTGCCTTTATTCGCGGCGTACCTAAAATGCTGGGTCCACAGGCCAAATTCTCCCAACACGGAGAAAGCGGGGCATGGATCTCTGACTACCTCCCACATTTTTCCAAAATGGCCGACGAGGTTTCCTTCTTGAAAGCGATGCATACGGATCAGTTCAACCATGGACCAGCACAACTATTTATGCAAACGGGTTCGCCTAGATTGGGTCGTCCAAGTTTGGGGAGTTGGGTAACGTATGGCCTAGGAACTGAAAATCAAAATTTGCCTGGCTTTGTGGTCTTGACCTCCGGAGGGAAGACTCCAGATGCTGGAAAAAGTGTTTGGGGTTCGGGATTTTTACCATCCGTCTACCAAGGCGTGCAATGCCGCTCCAAAGGCGACCCAGTGCTCTACCTTGAGGATCCACATGGCATGTCCCGTGAACTCAAAAAGCATGTCGTCACGGCAATCAACCAATCCAACCAGGAGGATTTTGAAAACTTTGGTGACCCAGAAATTCTTGCGCGCATCAATCAATACGAGATGGCTTACCGCATGCAAATCGAAGTGCCTGAGGTGATGAACATCAACGATGAACCGGCGCATATCCATGAGCTCTACGGCACCCAACCTGGAGAGGAATCCTTTGCCAACAACTGCCTGTTGGCTAGAAAGCTGGTTGAAAAGGGAGTTCGAGTAGTACAACTCTACGATTGGGGATGGGATACGCACGGCACCGATCACGACGGTTCGATCGACATGGGGCTTCGAAACAAGTGCCGAACCATCGACCGACCGATGACCGCCTTACTGCTAGACTTAAAGCAGCGGGGACTTCTGGAAGAAACCCTGGTTGTTTGGGGAGGGGAATTTGGGCGCACGCCCATGCAAGAAAACCGGGAAGGGAAGAAGATGGGATTCCTCGGAAGGGATCACCACGTGGATGCCTTCACGATGTGGATGGCCGGTGGAGGAGTGAAAAAAGGTCAAAGCTACGGCATCACCGATGATTTTGGTTTTGCAGGCTTGGAGGAGCGCACCTCCGTGCATGACCTCCATGCCACCATTTTGCACCTGATGGGCTTTGATCACGAGAAGTTTACCCATGAGTTTCAAGGAAGACCTTTCCGCCTTACGGATGTGCATGGGGAGTTAATCACTAAAATCATAGCCTAAATGAGCCCAAAAGCCCTCATTCTGCTGCTCTTGTTGCTGCTACCCATGCGCATTTGCGCACAGCAAAAAATCCTTTTCTTTCAGACAGATTGGGGGAATACCCTTTCGATGGAGGCCTTTTTGGCCAAAGCCAAAGCATCTGGATACGATGGGGTTGAATTGTGGATGCCTACAAGTGAAGACAAAAAGAATATCCTGAAAGAAGGCTTGAAAAAGTACGAGCTCCAGGTGATTTTTTTACATGGCACGAACAGGAATCTACCTTTTGAGGAAGCTCTACGAGTGTATGAAGAAGGATTAAAAGAGATCCTTAGTTGGAAGCCTATGAAGGTCAACAGCCATACAGGAAATGACTTTTGGACTCAGGAGCAGAATTTGGCATTCATCGCGCTTGGCGACCGCTATGAAAAACAAGTGGGAATACCTGTGCTGCACGAAACGCATCGGGGTCGTTTTTCCTACACGCTACCGGATGCCCTAGCCATGCTTCGGAAATTTCCCAACTTGAAATACACCCTGGACATCAGCCATTGGATGGTGGTTCATGAACGAACGCTTACCGAAAATGACCCTGGCCTTCGAGAGATTTTCCCTTCAGTGGACCACATTCACGCGCGAGTAGGCTTCGCTGAAGGACCACAAGTTCCTAATCCTGCTGCGCCTGAATGGGAAAATGAAGTGAAGGCCCATGTAGCGATTTGGGAAAAAATCATCCGTAGCCATTCGGGGGATGTCTTTACCGTGACCACAGAATTTGGTCCTCCTCCCTACATGCATACGGTGCCCTTTACCAAGCAGCCAGTTGCTGACCAGTGGGAAGCAAATGTGTGGATCATGAATGCGCTAAAATCCCGGTTCAATGAGTGAATTTTTATTGCCCTTCTTGGGGAGAATGCATCCGGTCTTGGTCCATCTTCCGATAGGGATTTTGATTTTTGGGATTCTGCTTTGCTTTTTTCCACAAAAAGAAAAAAATGCACTCCTCCCATCCATTCGGCTGGCCTTTCTGATTGGGGGCATTGCTGCCTTGGTGGCAGGAGGGAGTGGTTTTCTCCAATACCAGTGGGAAGGTTTTGCTTGGGAAGACATTCAATCCCATCTCATCGGAGGTGTGGTAACCTTCCTGGGGAGCTTTGGGATGTACTTTCTTGTGAAAAAACAGGAAGTTGTAACCTCCAAAATCAGGGTTTTTGCGCTTGTTTTGGGAGTTGTTTTGGGTATCACTGGTCACTTGGGAGGAAATTTGACGCATGGGGAAGACTACTTTATGGACGTGCTGCCTGCAGATCTTCAATCACTTTTTGGAGCAGCGGTTCAACCCGAACTGGGACCCCAGTTAACTGAAGAAAATTGGGAGAATGCACAGCTCTATGCGGAAGTGATTCAGCCCATTCTCAATAAAAACTGTAAAAGTTGCCACAACCCTAGAACTCGAAAAGGAGATTTGGATCTTTCTTCCCTCGAAGGGTTGAGGAAGGGAGGGGAAGCCGGATTTGTGCTTACCGTGGGCGACGCGGCGCACAGCGAGCTTTTTGCTCGGCTTCTTTTGCCCAAGGAAGATGAAAAACACATGCCTCCGGCCGAAAAAAACCAGCCCACGAAGGAGGAAATTGCCTTGATCGAAAGTTGGATTAAAAGTGGCGCCAAAGAAAAAGGCACCTTGGCAGCAGCAGGGATTTCCAAGAACTGGATTGAACGATTTATCTTAAAAAACGAGATTCCTTTTTACCCAAAGACAGAACTATCAGCGATAGCAGCTGACTCTTTGGCCTCGGTGAAAGCAGCTGGAATGTTTGCGGAAGCAGTGGAGGCGGGCTCGGGCTTATTGAAAATCACCTGTACCAATTTTCCCGCTTTTCAGGATGCAGATTGGAAGCAACTGGCACCATTAAAAAATAGAATTGCTTACCTGGATTTGAGTGGCACGAAGGTGACGGATGCGATTATTGGCCAGCTGGGTGCTTTGCCGAACCTCACCGTACTGAAGCTCAATAGCACGGCGATATCTGGAAAGGAGCTTGGAAAATTGAGCCAAATTAAAAATTTAAGGCTGCTGTATTTGAATGGAACAGCCGTAACCTTGAGTCAAATACAAGCACTTTCCTCGATTAAAAGCCTGGAGAAAGTCTTTGCGTACGAGACTCCAGCCGCACTTGAATTGACATCGGCCGGTAAGGTCAATTTCTCTTTTCTGTTTGAAGGAAGTACCTTTTCCCTCCCCAAGTTGGCCACGGACTCCATTGTGTATTGAGTCGAAGGGGATAAAAAATCCGTAAATCTTGCAAGAGCCGAGACATATGTACCAAGTACCAAGATACTTTCTGAGTAGAATTCATATTCTACTACGAATCCCTACTTTGTACTAGGTACCAAGTACCAGGTACCGACATTGTGTTAAAAATAGGTTTTGACCGCAAACCTAAACTGCTCGATGAATAGCTTTTTAAAGACGCTGATCGTATTCTGTTCATAAAAAATCAGCATTGCTTTTTTATATTCCACAGCATCAATGGTTCGGAAAGAAATGGGGCAGTACTGATTTGAAATCAAAATGGCGTTGCAAATGATACGTGCTGTCCTTTTGTTGCCATCGTTGAACGGCTGGATGTAAGAAAGAAGTACCAATGCCAGCAGGGTCTTTTCAAATACATTTTCCTTCCGGTTAATCAATCGGCACATATCCTCCAGCGCCTCTCTTATCTGGTGCTCATTATCCAAGGGTTTATAATTGGTCCCGGAAATACCCACGCGCCGCTGCCGAATATTTCGCTCCACCTCAAGATCCTTGATCAGGATACTATGCACATCTTCAATACGTGCGATTGATAAAGGGACCACATAATCTGGATTTTCTAGGATAAAGTGAAGCGCTTCCTTATGATTCAACAACATGGTGGCATCATCTTTTGGCTTACCTGCTGCAGTTTCTTTATCCTTTAGCAATCGCTCAGTTTCCAGTAAGGAATAGGTATTGCCTTCAATTTGTGATGATTTCCAACTCAGGTCAATCGCTAGCCGCTCCATTTCCTTCGTGTAGGCAATGGAAGACATCTGGGAAACATTAGTACGGAACTCTGCTTGTAATTCTGCTAAAGTGGCTGCTTCATCTGGTGTAAATAGGTCTACATTACCCAGCACATCGGTTATTAAACTGAAATTAAAATCGCCCTGAATTTCGCGGTCATCAATTTCCTTTTCGAAATAGCTAGCTAAATCAATAGGAGCAAATAATTTGATTGTAGAGCTGATTCGGTAACGAGTAGCTCGGGACTGGCCTTCAGCTACTAGTTGGCCAGTTTTGACCAATGCGTTAATTTCTCGCTTGGTTGTGGCAAAAGAACCTTTTCCAGCAGCCAGATGGATTGCTCTAGATGAACTTGCGGGTTTTTCTCTAATAAATTTTAAGATCGCATTGGCTATTCCCATTCTAATTTCAGCTCATTTAGGTTTCGATTATGGCTCAAATTTAGTCAATAATGAGCCGAAATATCTAATATAATGAGCCGTAATTATATTGTGGCTCAATTTTACCGTTTTTACGGCTCATTAATTCACTTTTTTGAGCTGAAATTGAAGTTCAAGTAAGTGTGCCGTGGGCCGTTGGCAAAACGGTCCACAGTTGACGGTCGACAGACCACAGTCGGTAGGTGTATGCAACAAAAAACATTTTAAAATTACATACTATACTCGTCCCAATTGTGTTCAGCACATGAAAAATGGATTAAAATTTGGATTCTAAACTTGATACCAAACGAATCTGCTGTCGACAGTGGACAGTCGACCGTTGGCAATTTAAATTTACTTTTTACCCATAAACTTATTGACATTCAGCCAATGGACAAAGGCGTCAAACCAACGGTTGCTCGTACGGTTGGGATTGCCGAGGCCAAAACCGTGACCTCCGTTTTGATACAAGTGAAGTTCCACAGGCCGACCTGCCTTGTGCCAAGACTGGATAATTCCAAATTGCCCTTGGAATAGAAAATCATCCGTTGCAATTACATTGAACATGGGTGGCGCATCTTTGGGAACGTCCACAGGTCCCATTCCTCCATAGATTGGACCAATAAATGCCAATTTCATCGTGGTAGAGTGAAGGGTAGCATGCATGGTCAGCCCGGCACCGGCAGAGAAGCCGATCATTCCAATTCTGGAGGTGTCAATTCCCCATTCTTTTGCATTTTTTACCATCAAGGCATACGCTGCCTCAGCATCTTGCAATTGATTGGTAAGGTCCCGCTGGAGGGGTGAAGGCATAGGTGTAGTCGGTGCAGCGCCTGGAGCAGGAGGAGCATTTCGTGGGCGATTCATCCAAGCGGAAAAGTCTTCCAGGGTAGGTGGCGTTGGATAGAGTCTATACTTCAGCACAAAGGCAGCGATTCCCTGTTTCGCTAGTGCTTCCGCCACTTCCCAACCTTCATTTCCCATAGAAAGCCAGCTGAATCCTCCTCCTGGGGCCACGAGCACTGCGGTACCATTGGCTTTTCCTGGTTCGGGTAGGAAAGGAGTGAGGGTAGCCGTAGAAATATTCCGAGCCATGGGATCTCCCCATTGCTTAAACCAGGTTTCTGGGGCAGGTTGGTTGGCCACAGTCCCAGTGCCCAAAAGAATTGCTCGGGGTTCTTTTGGTGTTTCAAGAGGATAGATCGTGCCATCCTGCGAAAACGCAGCATGCCCAAAGCCGATTAAAAAAATAACTAGGCCAAATTTAAGGAAGTTCTTCATGGAGGTAGGTTTTTGAGATTAGGGAAGAGAATCTCCTGACTTTCGGATGGAAACCCTAGCGGTTTTATACCAATGGAAAATTTGAATGGAAATTGGGAAGGAATGGAGTGTTCCAGCACGAGTAGTAAAAAAAAAACCTCCAGCAGATGTTGCTGAAGGGTAGGGTTTTCACTCGTATTCGTGGTAATTGTGGAGCTGGCGAGAGTCGAACTCGCGTCCAGATAAGGAAGCACCGTACCGTCTACATGCTTAGTCACCGGTTGGATTTTCGACCAATCTATGCTGGGTGACACACCTGAGCTTGGCTTAGCGATTGATCTTAGACTTGCTTAATCGCATCACAAGTCGCATCCCGATCAAGTCGACACCCCAGATCCGCGCCGATCAGGCAAAACACGGTGGGATGTGGCTGGGGAATCACTCTCGTAACTCAACCCTTTAAGCGATCTATCCTCTTAGGTTAGATTAAGCAGCCATGGCGTAAGAAGTTTCGCCATTTGTCTTTTGCATGAATCTTTTAAGGCCGTACATACTCCAGCCTGCATGCGAGCCCGATGATTACACCTACTGTCAAAACCGGTCAGCCCCTTTTAATTGCTACAAAAGTAGGTATAAATAAGTTCATTTTTGAGTATCAAGTAGCAAGTACGAAGTATCAAGTAGGAAAAGAGACAAGAGCCAAGAGCCGAGAAGCAAGAACCGAGAGCCAAGAGACAAGAGCCAAGAGACGAGAAACAAGATGTCCGGGTGCGGTTAGATTTCTTTGCGTCTCTGCGCCTTTGCGAGCAATAGAAAGATTGAGACATGAAGTAAGATTCCTGCCGCAGGCAGGTACTTCCTATCAGAGCCTCCAATTAATTTTAAAAAAGAAAAAAAGAAATCGGCTTAAATTCGAGGCGTATCAATATGGACTTTTTTATATCTTTCGGGGATGGAAAATTTCGTTGTTTCGGCAAGAAAATATAGACCTGCAGATTTTAAGAGTGTCGTGGGGCAGCAGCACATCACGACCACCCTTCAGAATGCAATCAAAAACAAGCACCTTGCCCAGGCATTTCTTTTTTGTGGACCCCGAGGTGTAGGAAAGACTACCTGCGCCCGTATCCTCGCCAAAACCATCAACTGCGAATCCATCACCAAAGACTTTGAAGCCTGCGGCACCTGCGATTCCTGCGTTTCCTTTCAAAACAACGCTTCCTTCAACGTATACGAACTCGATGCGGCTTCCAATAACTCGGTAGACGACATCCGTAACCTCGTAGAGCAGGTGCGCTACGCCCCTCAAAAAGGAGAATACAAAATCTACATCATTGATGAAGTGCACATGCTCTCTACAGCGGCCTTCAATGCTTTTTTGAAGACGCTGGAGGAGCCTCCTAAGTATGCCATTTTCATTTTGGCGACTACGGAAAAACATAAGATCATCCCAACCATCCTCTCTCGATGCCAGATATTTGATTTCAACCGAATTCAAATCAAACACATCGCCGAGCACCTCAAGTACATCGCAGGTAAGGAAGAGGTGGACTACGAGGAAGAAGCACTTCGCCTCATCGCCACCAAAGCAGATGGTGCCCTCCGGGATGCCCTCTCCATCTTTGACCTCATCGTCACCTATTCGGCAGGCAAAAAAGTAACCTACCAGGAGACGATTTCCAATCTGAACATTCTGGACTACGACTACTACTTCAAGGTGGTAGATGCCCTTTTGGAAGAAAATATTTCGACTACGCTCCTTCTATTTGACGAGATTCTCAAAAAGGGCTTTGATGGACATAATTTTATCGTAGGCTTAAGCGAGCACCTTCGTGACCTCTTGGTGGTCAAGGATGAGGCTACCGTGGAACTCCTTCAAGTATCCGAATCGGCCAAGGAGCGCTACCTAGAGCAAACAGCCCGTGCATCGGTTTCCTTTCTACTCTCGGCCTTGAATCTGGCCAACCACTGTGACATCCACTACAAGACCAGCAAAAATCAACGCCTTCATGTGGAGTTGACCCTGATGAAGGTGGCCAAACTCTCCCAGGCATTCCGCCTAGCTACCCTTGCTTCGGTGGATTCAAAAAAAAAAGCCTGATTGAGGAGCCAAAATCTCCACAGCCCTCACCCTCACCCACTCCCAGTCCTGAAGTACCGCTAGCAGTGGCTCCTGCTCCTGCGGTAGCACCCGCTTCGCAAGAGGTACCTGTGGCTGCAGTTCCTAAATTGAGCCCTTTAAAGCCTACCTTTTCGATTCCAAGTAGCCTCGGGCAAACCAAGAAACTTGGGGAAACCAAGGTAGAAGAAGAGGTTCCTCAGGTGGCAGAACAAGTGGAGGAACCAAGTTATGCTGCTGCACCGGCAGCCCAAGAGATTGCCTTGACTCAAGCATTGCTGGACCAAGCGATTTTTTCGATTCAAGATGTATTTCGCACAGCAAACAGAAATTTAGAGCTTACCCTTTTGGATCAAGAGATCAAGGTTCTAGATGAGGAAATCACGCTACAGGTAAGCGGCTCGATCCAAGAGGATATCGCACAGAAGATGAAGCCTGAGTTAATGGGCTTGGTGCGGAAATTTACAGGAGCCACTTCCTTTGCCATCAGTATTGTGCAGCAAGAAGAATCTGTAGACGACAAGGGAAAATTGTACACCAGTACGGATAAACTTAAATTTTTACGCGAAAAGCACCCCGCTTTGATGGAGCTGCAGCGAAAGTTTGACTTGGATGTCGATTTCTAAAAATCGAGAGAAATCCCAAAGTTGATCAGATTCTGAAATTGAATCGCCCGCTTGGTACTCCCATCGTCCTGCTTGATGCGCACTTCCTCGTCGTAGATCAAGACCGTTTCGATACGGGTGGAGATAAACTTATTTACTTTCATCCGAATCAGAGAGTTGAAGTTGACGACCATATTCCCAAACCGCTCGTAGTTCGAAAACAGGTTGAGATCGGCCTTCCAAGTGACATTGTCCATCAGGACCACATCTACCCCTCCGAGGCCGAGTGACATACCGGCTTCGGCGCGAACATTCTCTCCTGGGATCACCCCAAAAGCACCTGCACGACTCAAGGAATCATCCATCACCAGCGTAAATCTACCCGTAAATGGAGAGAGAATCACTGAAATCTTACTCTTGTCCTCAAAGCTTCTCCGGTAGTTGATACCCGTGGAGGACTGCAGGTATCCGGGTGAAAGGAGGTCGGAAATTTTGGTGCGCAGTTCGTTTTCTGATCCAGCAGGCTTCGTGTACTTGTATCCTGCCGCCAACTGGGTTCGAGCATCTAGCTGAGTGGTAAGAAAAAGTTTCTCCGAAAGCTGCCGCCCATAGTTACTCACGAAAACAAAGTTGTCGTTGGTTTTTCGGGTTTTGTAGTCCCGCTCATTTTGCCGGTTAAAACCTAGGTTGACCGTCAGTTGGGTGTCCCAAACCTTGCTGTCTTTTTTGAAATTGGCAAACAGGGTGGTGCCCGTATTCAGTGCAAAGGAACCTGTGCCTCCTGCCGCCCAGTTGCTCAGGGTGACCTGTTGAATATTGAGCGTGTAAGTTCCCCCTGTCTTCCAAAAAGTTTCCTTTACGGGTTCCTCAATCAGCAGCGAATCGCCCAGCATCACCAGCGTATCTCGATCAATGATGACGGTATCGGGTATGATTTTCCTATCCTGTGCTTTCGCAAAGGGAGAGCTGCAAAGGAGGAGCAGGCCGATTAGGAAAAAGCAATACCGCATGGAATTCGGGTCAGGGTGATCAGATCAACGGTTCAAAATACGTAATTTTTGTCCTACTGTGATCAAATTTTGACTACCAAGGCTGTTGAGTTGCTTGAGCTCCTCTACGGACATCCCATATCTTTTGGAGATGGAAAACAGTGTTTCGCCTGCGCTAACCGTGTGGAAGGAGTAGGAAGAAGTTTGCGTTTCCACTTTTTGTACGGGAGCCTGCTCTACTTTTGCGGGTGTAGCAGCTTGCGTGGTGCTGGTTGGCAGGGCTTCGGGCTCCGAATACATCGGAATTTCGGTTCCTCTTTGTCGAGGCTCCTTCAGATTAAGCACCATTCCAGGACGAAGCTCGGCATCTTTTCTGATTCTATTTTTAGACTTTAACGCGGCCAAACGGACACCATATTTCTGGGAAATAGACCAGAGTGTTTCACCTACTTCCACCACATGGGTTTCCACTTCTGCACTCGGACGCTTGCGTTGTGTGTAGTAATAGGCACCGGCTTTGATCTGCTCGGTTTCGGGGAGGTCATTTAATTTGATGAATCGCTTTTCACGAATTCCAATTTCTTCCGAAAACGCAGTAGGTGACGACGCGGCTGCGGCCTGTACCCCTTGCAGGTTATTCACAAGTATTTGCTTGCGCTGGGTGGCTTTGCTGGTATTCCCAGTGATTTTTGGAAAGGAGTTGGCTGCTTTGTAAGTTTTAGCTGGTTTGCTGGCAGCTGTTTCCGTGGGAGCCACGGGATTTGTATTGGCTACAGGACCCTCAGAAAGGCCCGATCCTTTCACAAAGAAAAGGGTAAAGGAGCCTGCGGGTACCTTGCCGTTTACTGCCCATTTGTTGTATTCGATCAAGTGAGTTTCAGTGACTCCAAACTGCTTTGCAAGGGAAGCAAAGGTGGTGGGCCCTTGAATCTGCACCTCAGAAAGACGTGCAGAACTAGAGGTTAAAATAGCAGTGGAAGGCTGGTAGGCAATTTTGTGTGCCAAATACTTCTTAAAGTACCAGTGGGTGTTGCGGTCAATGTTCACTACTTTTTGACCTGCATATTGGTTGCCAAAATAGGCTTTTGCTCCACCCAAACCCATTTGGTAGGAGACCAGTGCGGTCATCCAATTGTGGAGGATGCCGTGGTGTTTTTTGAGGTACATCGCTGCACCTCGAGAGGAGGCGACAATGCTTTTCCGCTCGTCTACTTGTCCATCTACGCGAAGCCCCACTTCTTCGGCTGTTCCTTGTTTAAACTGCCAGAAGCCTACCGCGTTGGAGGTAGATACGGCATCCGGAACCAATCCACTTTCTTGGATCACCAGATACTTGATTTCGTCAGGGATATTTTGATTGCGGAGCTCTCGCTCTACGAGGGGAAGGTAGAGGTTGACGCGTTCGGATTTTACTTTAAAGTAGGCAGCATTGCGGTAGAGCGCATCGACATCCAGTTGAATTTCCCGCTGGGCTTGTGGGTGGATTTTCAAGGTTAAATCTGCGAATTCCATCTCCAAGGGAACCTGTGGAATCTGTGCCTGAAGAAGGGTTGTTCCTGAAAAAAGGAGAAAAAATAAAAGTTGAAAACGAAGTTGGGCTTTCATTAAAATGAGAAGAGTTTGGCGCTGCCCAAAACCTAGCAAAAATGAGACCCTTTTTTACAGCTTATCGCTTTCGAGCCATTAATATTCCATCTCGAATGGGCAAAAGGAGCGTTTCTACCCGTGGATCTTGGGCGAGTTGCCGGTTAAAATCCAACAAGGCTTGCGTGTCTTTGTCTATTTTTTGGCCTTCTTCGACCAGAATTTTTCCTGACCAGAGTACATTGTCTGCCAGGATAATCCCTCCAGGGCGGAGTTTGTCGATGACCAACTCGTAATAAGCGCTGTAATAAAACTTATCTGCATCGATAAAAATCAGGTCAAAGGGCCCAGGAATGGAGGGTAGTAGCTCCCGGGCATTTCCAAGTCGGTAATCGATTTGCGAAGCAAGTCCACTTTCTTCAAAAAAACCTCGGACCATCGTTTCCAGCTCATCATTGATGTCTAGGGTCAAGAGTTTTCCTCCCGGGGCAAGGCCACGGGCAAGGCAAATGGCGGAGTAGCCCGTGAAGGTGCCAATCTCTAGGATAGCGTTGGGCTGCAGCATTTTGGCGAAAAACTCTAAAGTTTTGCCTTGCAGGTGCCCGGAGAGCATGCGGGGAAGAAGGACCTTGGCCTGCGTCTCGCGGGTGATTTTGAGTAGCAGCGGATCTTCTGCTTGGGTATGGGCCTCGCAGTAGGCGAGTAGTTCGGGTGAGATAAACTCCATGTCAAGCGGGGGTATAGATGAGCTGCGTCAGTTGGTCGGCTTGGAATATCTCCTGAGCAATGTCCTGGAGTTCGGCAGCGGTAGTAGATCGAATTTGTTCAAAAATCAGATCCAAGGGGTCAATTTTTCCATGGTCTAGCAGGCTTTTGCCGTAGACAAGCATCAGGCCTGCGTAATTTTCCTCCGACATGGCCATCTGGCCAATCGCCTGGACTTTTGCGGTATGAAGTTGAAGGCTGCCGAGAGGCTTGGCTCGAAGCTTTTCCAGTTCGCGGTGCACAATTGCAAGGCTCTTCTTCAGTGTTTTCTCCTCCGTTCCAAAATAGATTCCAAAAAATCCGGTATCAGAGAAGGGTTGGTAGGTAGACTCCACGCTGTAGACATAGCCATAATTTTCCCGCAATGACAGGTTGAGCCGGCTATTCATGCTTGGACCGCCAAGGATATTGTTGAGCAAAAAGAGTTTGTACCGTTTTGGGTCATGCAAAGAATAGGCAGGTCTACCGATGGCGCACAAGGATTGCGTGACCTCCCGCGGTAGGGTTTTGTGCTTGGGTTGGTAGGTCTGGAATCCACTTCGGATGTAAAGGGTCCTTTTGGTAGGGATCTCACGCAGCGGTCCTTCGATTTGGCGTAGGACTTTTTCAAACGAAATGTTGCCCACTACCGAGAACACCAGCTGCGAGGTGTCCAGTCGGGATGAAATGAATTCTATAAAATCTTGGTGGTGAAAGTTGGAGACCGTTTCTTCAGTTCCCAAAATATTTCTCCCCAGGGCATGGTGCTCAAACACAAGCGCATCCAACTCATCTTGTATGGCATCGTCCGGGGAGTCTCGGTACATGGCCATTTCCTCGAGGATCACTTGCCGTTCCCGTTCAATTTGCTTGTCCGGAAAGGTGGAGTGGAAGGTGATGTCGTAGAGCAGTTCGGCTGCTTTGTCGTAGTGGTCTTTGAGCACGGAGGCATAGAAGCAGACTTTTTCCTTGGTGGTGTAGGCATTTAGCTCTCCCCCCAAGGACTCGAGTCGGTTGAGGATGTGAAAGGTTTTTCGTTTTTGGGTGCCTTTGAAGGCCATGTGTTCCCAAAAATGCGCCAAACCCTCTTGCTCCTGGTCCTCGTCTCTACTGCCAATGTTGAGGATAAATCCACAGTGCACCAATCGGGTATGCGAAATCTCCTGATGGACAATCCGAATCCCATTGGGAAGCTCTTTACAAGTCAACTGCATACGCTGTGGTTCCGTGTTTTGAAAAAGGCACTCGTTCATTGGTAGCAGTTCGAAGAATTTTCATTCTAGGAAACGCCCTATTTTACTATCTTGGCAATATAATTTGTCTGCAATGAAATATACTCCCTTACCCAAAGAAATGTACCAACGCAATCGAGCCAAGTTTGCTACAAAAATGGCGAAAAACGGCGTAGCAATCTTTAATGCGAACGATATTTTGCCAACGAATGCCGATGGCACGATGAAGTTTAGGCAAAATAACGACCTATTTTACCTCTGCGGCATTGATCAGGAAGAGACCATTTTGCTCTTGGCTCCTGATTGTCCCAATCCTGCTTGGAGGGAAGTGTTATTTCTCCGAGAAACCAACGATCACATTGCGGTATGGGAAGGTCATAAATACACCAAGGAGGAGGCCTTTGCTGCCTCTGGAATTGAAAACATACAGTGGCTTTCTTCTTTTGATTCCATTTTTAACTCAGTAGTCAACTTGGCTGAGCGCATTTATTTGAACTCCAACGAGCACCTGCGTGCAGGGGTAGTGGTGGAAACTCGGGATGCGCGCTTTATCAAGACCTGCAAGGAAAAGTACCCCCTTCATGTTGTGGAGCGGGCAGCACCAATTATGCATGAGCTCCGTGGAGTAAAGGAGCCGGAGGAAATCCAGCAGTTGCAGGTAGCTTGCGACATCACGGAGAAGGGATTTCGTCGTGTGCTTGGCATGGTGAAGCCGGGAGTGACGGAGTATGAAATTGAGGCGGAATTTATTCACGAGTTTATCCGCAACCGTAGCAAGGGCTTTGCTTACGAGCCCATCATTGCTTCAGGTGCATCGGCCTGTGTTTTGCACTACATTGAGAACAACAAGGCCTGCTTGGATGGTGAGCTCCTTCTGCTCGATGTAGGGGCAGAGTATGGCAACTACAATGCAGACATGACGCGGACCATTCCCGTAAACGGCAGGTTCACGAAGCGGCAGCGCCAAGTCTACGATGCAGTGCTCCGTGTGGAGCGTACTGCGGCAAGCATGCTGCGTCCAGGAGTGACGATTCAGGACTACCACCGAGAGGTAGGCTTAGTAATGCAGGGAGAGCTAGTGGGCTTGGGATTGATCGACCAAACAGATATCAAAAATCAAGATCCTGCCTGGCCTGCCTACAAAAAGTATTTCATGCATGGTACTTCGCATCACTTGGGCTTGGATGTTCACGATGTGGGGACGATGCATTTTCCGATTTCGGTTGGCATGGTCTTTACCGTGGAGCCAGGCATCTACATTCCAGAGGAAGGCTTTGCAGTACGTTTAGAAAATGACATTGTGGTGCAGGAGAATGGGTATTTGGACCTGATGCGCAACATTCCGATAGAAGCGGAGGAAATAGAGTCGTTGATGAATCGGTAAACCACAAGACTTAAAAAGAGAAAGCCCGTCCCGAAATTCTTCGGGACGGGCTTTTTTGTTGAATCTAGGTTAAATTAACCGATAGAAATTCTCTTGAATGTATTGACAGTCAATCCTTTGCTTACACCGTCAAGGTATTGAGCGATAGACTTAGAGTTGTCCTTTACAAACTGCTGGCTTAGCAAGGTGCTTTCCTTGTAAAATTTCTGAAGCTTGCCAAGGGCAATTTTCTCCAACATTTCTTCCGGCTTTCCTTCAGCTCTCGCTTGCTCTTTACCGATTTCGATTTCACGTTCGATGGTAGTAGCATCCACACCGTCTTTGTCCACTGCTACTGGGTTCATGGCAGCAATTTGCATTGCCACGTCTTTTCCAGCTTCTTCAACATTGGCTCCAGAAGTGTTTACCAATCCTACCAATACGCCCAATTTACCATTGGAGTGTACATAAGATACGACCTGATCTGCACTGACTACTTCGTAATGAGAGATTTCAATTTTCTCACCGATTTTACCAGTCATTTCAATGATTTTTTCTGCTACAGTGTTGCCTTCCATGGATAGGGCAAGTACTTCAGCAGCAGTAGATGCGCCGTTGCTTACTGCCAAATCAATTAGGGAGTTTGCAAAAGCACCAAATCCTTCGTTTTTAGCTACGAAGTCAGTTTCGCAAGTTAATGAAAGCAAGATGCCTTTTGCATTGCCGTTGGTCAAGCGAGTTACGACTACGCCTTCTTTAGTTTCGCGATCAGCTCTAGAAGCAGATACTTTCTGACCCTTTTTTCTAAGGATGTCTACTGCATTTTCGAAGTCGCCATCGGCTTCGGTAAGTGCTTTTTTGCAGTCCATCATGCCTGCGCCAGTCATTTGTCGCAGTTTGTTTACGTCTTGTGCAGTAATTGCCATGGGATGTTTCGTTTAGATAGTTCGTATAAATCGGACCCTATCCAAAGGGCCTGTTGTACTTTAGAATTGGCGCAAGCGCCGAGTTAAAACAAAAAATTGAACATCGACTAACGCCAGATGTTCAATTTTTTAAGTGCATTACATGAGTGGATTATTCCTTTGTTTCGGCGTCCACGGCTCTTTTTGCCTCTTCCTCTTCAGAAATTTTGGCATCGTCCTTATCTCTCTTGCGCTCAGATAGGCCTTCTTCGATGGCTGCTCCAAATGCTTTTACCAGAAGAGATACAGACTTGAATGCGTCATCGTTTGCTGGGATTGGGAATTCCACCTCGTTTGGATTGGAGTTGGTATCTACCAAAGCAAAAACAGGGATTCCCAATTTTTGCGCTTCTGCGATCGCAATGTGTTCTCTCTTGATATCTACTACGAAAAGAGCAGCTGGAAGTCTGCTTAGGTCAGCGATACCGCCCAAGATGGTTTCCATTTTTTCCTTTTGACGGCTAACCATCAAACGCTCTTTCTTAGCCAAGTTTTTGTATCCATCTTCCTTCATCAATTTCTCTAGGGAAGACATCTTCTTTAGAGATTTACGGATGGTAGCGAAGTTGGTCAACATACCACCTAACCATCTTTCGGTTACGTAAGGCATGTTGAGACGCTGTGCTTCAGCAGCAACAAGGTCTTTGGCTTGTTTTTTCGTAGCGACAAACATGATTTTTTTGCCGGAACGTACAATTTGCTTGATTGCGTTGGATGCTTCTTCGAGGCAAGCAAGCGTTTTGTTGAGGTCGATAATATGGATACCGTTCTTCTCCATAAAGATATATGGAGACATTCTTGGATCCCACTTTCTCGTCAAGTGTCCGAAGTGAACACCAGCATCCAGTAAGTCTTTGTATTCTATTTTTGACATGAATGAAATTGTTTTCTATGGTGTGAAGAATGTTCCGATTAACGCTTAGAGAACTGGAATCTTCTTCTTGCTTTTCTACGTCCTGGCTTCTTACGTTCTACCATTCTAGGGTCACGAGTAAGGAAACCTTCTTTTTTCAATGGAGGTCTGTGCGTCTCATCTGCTTCGCAAAGTGCTCTAGAGATGGCCATACGAGCGGCTTCCGCCTGTCCTTTGATTCCACCACCGTCTACATTGATTTGTAGGTCATACGTTCCTTCTACGCCCACAAGCGTCAAAGGCTGCTTTACTACAATTTGGTGTAGCTCAAATGGGAAATAAACCTCAATTGATTTGTTGTTAACGGTGATCTTTCCGTTACCTGGCGTCATGTAAATTCGGGCTACCGAAGTCTTTCTTCTACCGATGGTATTGATTGTGTCCATGCGTCAGCAATTAAAGGGTGATGGCTTTTGGCTGCTGTGCTGCATGCGGATGCTCAGATCCTTCATACACATACAAGTTGCCGTACAACTTACTTCCTAATCTGTTTTTAGGCAACATGCCTTTTACAGCTTTCTCTATCAAGATGGTTGAAGATTTCTGCTTCAACAATCGAGGGGTAGAGATTCGCTGTCCACCTGGGAAACCAGTATGACGCACATATACTTTTGCGTCCCACTTGTCACCCGTCAATCGAACCTTGTCTGCATTGATTACGATGACATTGTCACCACAATCAACGTTAGGAGTGAAGCTAGGCTTCGTCTTTCCTCTCAAGATTTTCGCAACATCACTAGCCAAGCGTCCTAGAATTGCAGATTGGGCATCCACGATCACCCACTGCTTTTCTACGGTGGAGCTGTTGGCTGAGATGGTCTTATAGCTCAGAGTATCCACTTTGTAACTGTTTAATTTTTAGCTTATTAATTAATTATCGACCCCAAAAAGGGACACAAAGATAGGAGCATTTATTTTTCTATGCAAACTATTTGCAATCCTAAACCCTAATTTTCATTGGTTTAGCTAAATTTTTTTTACTCAATCTTCCAATTATGCTGCCTTGAGTAGGCTACCTGTTCTTTTCAAGTTGCTGCAACAATACTTGAAAATCTTTGGGATAGGGGGCTTCAATCGCCATTTTTTTGCCATTCAGGCCTAAAAACTGGATGCTAAAGGCATGTAAGGATACCCGCTGCATGATGGGAAGCTCCTCTGTTTCTTTTTTTAAGTTGAACCGCCGCTTCAATGCCGAGAGATACAAGGGTTTCCCTCCATACAAGGTGTCCCCACAAATAGGAGCTTTCAAATAGGCGAGGTGCACACGGATTTGATGTAGTCGTCCCGTGATGGGACTGCATGCCAATAAGGTATGGGCAAAATAAGTTCTAACCGTAGTTACGAGCGTTTGTGCGGGCTTACCCTCCTTGCTCACCTTCGCGATTCCCTTGTTATTGGCAGCCAAGTTGCGGTCCACCATCAGGGATTGAAAGTCCTGGATCCCTTCCACTACGGCATGGTAAATTTTTTCGACCTGTCTATTTTCAAACTGCATGGCCAAATGCCGGTAGGCCTCTGGATGTTTGGCAATAACCAGGCAGCCGGAGGTTTCCTTATCCAAGCGATGACACAGCTGTGCATCATCCCAATAGGTTTTGGCTAAGTCCAGGATATTCTGAGCCTCGTGTCGGTCGTCCAAACTCGAAAGGTAGGGTGGCTTGTTGATGACCAAGAAATCCGAGTTTTCAAATAGGATGAGGTCTTCAAACTTTATTTTTTTCATGGAGGAGGTTGCCCAGTTTGCGGTGACAAAACTAGCCATTCCTAGTCGGTCCAAAAAGTATTGCAGGAATTACTTCAAAAATGAAAGCGATGTGGAGCTTTTGGAAGATGAAAACCCGCACTTAACCCGCTTTCTTAAGCGGAACTACTCAATTGACCTCAGTAGCTTCACTCTTCTTTTTTTCTTTTTCTAGAGGAAGGTCAAAACTGAAAATGGAGCCTTTGCCCAGTGTGGAGCTCACCGAAATTTTGCTTTTGTGGCCCTCTAAGATGTGTTTGACAATAGCCAATCCCAATCCTGTGCCACCTTTGCCCTTGGATCTACTTTTTTCAACACGGTAGAATCGCTCAAAAATTCGCTTCAAATCTTCGGGAGGAATTCCTGGACCATCGTCTTTGACCTCGACTTGAATTTGATTTTTGCTGGTTTTAAGGCGGACCTGCACTTCGCCTTTATCGTGGTTGTACTTTACTGCATTGTAGATAAGATTTTGACAGACGCGGTAGATTTTTTGTCGGTCTGCCACCGTAGGGTAGAATTTATCAGGATCTGCTTCCAAGGTGATGTGTACATCCCTTTTGCCCGCTTTGTGCTCCAACTCTTCAATGACTTCCTGAACTAATTCCTTCAAGTCAAATTCGGTGAAGTTAAATTTAATGACCCCACTTTCCATCTGGTTCAAGGTAAGTAAGTCTTGCACCAGGTGATCCAGGGAGTCCAAACTTTTAGCTGCCTTTTTGAGAAACTTCATGCGGACCTGCTTGTCGTCAATGGCGCCATCTAGGAGGGTGTGGATGTACCCCTGCGTTGCAAATATCGGTGTCTTAAACTCGTGTGAAATGTCGGCAATGAATTCGCGTCTGAATTCTGCATTTTTTTGCAATGCCTCAATTTCGCGCTGCCTAGCAAGTGCGTAGGAGTTGATGACCGCGTTTATTTTTTTTAGGGGGGAAAGGTTCGACCGAAGTGATTTGTCTTGAATTTCAGTGAAGTCCTTTTTTTGAATTTTCTCGAGGAGGCTGTAAATGTTTCCAATTTCACGGAACACCAAAAACTCCATCGCCACGCTGATTAGCAGGTAGGAGATCGAAAAGGTAAGGAGGGCAGAAGCCCAAAGTACCGTGGTGGAGGTGGATGGGATTAGGAACAAAAATGCCGATACCAATCCAGAAATGGCAATTGCTAAAATTAAGGATAGGCCCCGTGATCCTGTTGGCATCTTAGCCTAGTTCAAATTTATAGCCTACCCCTTTAACTGTAGTGATGTACTCTTCCCCGATTTTTTCGCGCACTTTTCGGATATGCACATCCACGGTTCGAGCCAAAACAAATACATCCGATCCCCAGATATTGTGCAATAGCTCGTCACGGCTGTAGACTACATTGGGATTATTGGCTAGAAAGTACAAGAGCTCAAATTCTTTTTTGGGTAGCGTAATCGTTTTTCCCGCTTTGTCTATCGTGTAGCTGCTGCGGTCAACGTTCAAATCTCGTATTTTTATTTGACCTTTTTCTTGTTCTTTTTTGGAATCCCTGCGGAAAAGCGCTGCGATGCGGCTCATCAAAGCACGTGGTTTGAT
>JBIIGH010000133.1:0-6736 GCA_044236565.1 Algoriphagus sp.
GATCCAAAACCAAATTGTCGTATTTGAAGTCGTTGTGAATAAAGGCCGTATATTCTGTGGAAGGAACATTTTCTTGAAGCCAGGTGGCTGCAATTTCAAGTTCAGGCAATTCGTTGGTTTTGGCTCGGAAGTATCGCTCTACCCAACCCGTCACCTGCCGTTGTGTAAAGCCTTCTGGTTTGCCCAATTGGATCAAGCCAGATTGTACAAGTTCCAACTGGTGGAGTTCTACCAAGCAGTCTAAAGCACTTCTGGAAAGCTTTTCAAATTCCTGATTGCCCAGCAACATTCCCTGAGGCACCTTATTTCGAATAATCGCTCCTTCCACAAATTCCATTAAAAAAAAGGGGGCTCCAAAAATGGATTCGTCTTCACAGAAAATGATGGGGGTAGGGCTTTTGGTGTAATCAGCTTTTTTTAAACCTTGAAGGATGGCAAACTCTCTTCCCATATCGTGAGCTTTGGCAATTTTTTCACCAAAGGGAGGACGTCTCAAGATGAGTTTTTGAGCAGGGCTTTCCACCAAAAAACTCAAGTTGGAATACCCTCCAGAAAGCTGGGTGATTTGAATTTGCTCAGAAGGACAATTTAGGGGTGTAGCCAAGTATTCTTTGAGCAAATCAAAAGTTAGCGTATTGCTCATTTGCTGCTGTAATTTTTCAGAATACTTCTCGCTAGGGCTGATTTATGCACTTCATCTGGGCCATCGTAAATGCGTGCACCGCGCTCGTGTCGGTACCAGTAGGAGAGGAGCGTATCGTCCGTGATTCCCAAGGCACCATGTACTTGTATGGCCCGATCAACTACTTTCATGAGCACATCTGCCACGAAAAATTTGATGGTGGAGATATCTTCTTTTACAGCTTTCGCTCCCAATTCCTGCATTTTCTGCGCAGTATCCAAGACCATCAAACGGCTGGCCTTGATTTCGGCTCGACTTTCAGCAATCCAGTTTTGGATGGTTTGTTTTTCAGCCAAAACTTTACCTACCTCGAGTTCTCGGGAAAGTGCACGGGTACACATCATGTCAAAAACACGTTCACAGATGCCAATCCAACGCATGCAGTGGTGTATCCGTCCTGGACCAAGTCGCTCCTGTGCTAGCGCAAATCCTTGGCCTTCCAGTCCTATTCGATTGGTCACCGGCACTCGGCACTGCTCAAATTTGACTTCAGCATGGGAAAGGTAATCCTCACCCGCTTCTCCCATAATGGGAATGTTGCGAACCAAGGTATAGCCAGGAGTATCTAGAGGAAGCAAAATCATGCTGGCCTTCTGGTAGGGAGAGGGAGCATTGGGATTGGTTACTGCCATCACAATCGTGAATTGTGCCCCATCGGCAGCAGTGGTAAACCATTTGTGACCATTAATGAGGTAGTCCTCCCCATCTACTACCGCTGTGGTAGCCATATTGACCGGGTTACTTCCTGCAAAATCTGGTTCGGTCATCGCAAAGCAAGAGCGGATTTCGCCTCGTTGCAGTGGACCAAGCCACTTGGATTTTTGCTCTTCCGAGCCGAATTGATGGAGCAACTCCATGTTGCCGATATCAGGGGCAGCACAATTGAATACGTAATGTCCAATTGGGCTTTGGCCTAAAATTTCAGAGACATGTGCAAATTGAAGAAGATTCAATCCCAGTCCACCTTCATTTTTTGAAAGGTGAGGTGCAAAAAGTCCGAGGGACTTTGCTTGTTCACGAAGGGCTTTAAGCTGGGGCAAATACTGTTTGAAGGGGCCTCTGACCACTTGCAGATCGATTGGGAAGATTTCCTGTTCTACAAACTGCCGGTAGGTTTTTAGGAGTTCCTGAAGTTGTTCAGGAGAAATTTCTTGTGTAGGCTGCATGATCAATCAAATGGTAAAGCCTCCATCCGCGGTCAAAATCGCTCCGGTGGTGTAGGTGGATGCTGGGGAAGCTAGAAACAAGGCCATTGCACCGATCTCTTCTGCAGTTCCTGCGCGTTTGATTGCCAACTGTTTGATAATCATGGCCATGATTTTTTCATTGGACCAAAGTGCCTCAGAGAATTTGGTTTGGATAAGGCCAGGGCAAATGGCATTGACGCGAATCTTTGAATCGCCCCATTCCTTGGCGAAAACTTTGGTCAACGAGATCAATGCAGCTTTTGAAACGGAGTAAATTCCGAGACCTTGTTCAGGCGATATGCCCCCAATGCTCGAAATGTTGATGACGGAAGCATTAGATGACTTCCGCAAGTGTGGGTAGCAAAGTCTGCTTAGCTCAAATGCTGCCTTGACATTGACATTCATGATTTTGTCGAAGGCCTCAAGGGTAGTCTCGTGTACAGGTCCAAAAACAGGATTACTGGCGGCATTATTTACGAGGATATCGATGGTTCCGTATTTTTCAACTGTCTTTTCAACAAGTGCAGAGAGCTCGGCCATGTTGCCTACATTACAGGCTATTGGGGTTACTTCGTATCCTTTTGAATTGAGCTGAAGGGCTTGTTCGTCCAGCACATCTTGCTTTCTACTGCTGATGACTACTTTAGCTCCAGCTGCAGCGAAGATTTCTGCGATGCTAAATCCGATTCCTTTGCTAGCGCCTGTGATCAGGGCTACCTTTCCATCTAATGAAAAAACTGAAGATAAATCCATTCGTTTTTGGGTTAATTTTCTTCCAAAAGATAGGAAAAATATGGCCATGCTGTAACTTGTGGCCCAAGCAATTTGAAATTATACCACACATTTTATCCTTTTTACGAGCACATGAAAGAATTAATTTTTGATCAAACAGGTACGCCTCAAGAAGTATTGTATCTCAAAGAAAGTGAAATGCCTCAGGCTAAGCCACATGAGGTGCTCATTCGGGTAACAGCCAGAAACATCAATCCCTCGGATATCATGTTTGTACGCGGGATGTATGGCATTACGCCCAAGCTTCCAAGTAGTGCGGGATTTGAGGCCTGCGGTGTGGTAGAAAAGTCAGATGAATCAGGAAAAGTACCCGTAGGTACGCGTGTGATGTTTACTGCTATTGGTACCTGGAAGGAATATGTTTGCGTTCCTGCCGCTTTGGTCATTCACGTTCCTGCGCAAATGCCAGATTCGGTAGCCTGTCAAGCCTTTGTCAATCCGATGACTGCCTATGGCATGATTGAAGATGCTGGCCTAGAAGCTGGACAGTGGTTGTTGCTCACTGCGGGTGCTTCTGCCTTTGGCAAGTTTGCCATTCAGATGGCCAAAGCAAAAGGGATCCGGGTAGCGGCTACTGTTCGTCATGAGTCTCAAAAGCAATTGTTGCTCGATTTGGGAGCTGAGTTGGTAATCAATACAGCTACAGAGAAATTGGCAAAAGTAATTTTTGAAAAAACTGAGGTAGGAGTGGATGTGGTTTTTGATGCGGTAGGAGGAGAGTTGGGCGTGAAGGCCTTGTCTTGTCTAAAGCAAAAGGGCAGGATGATGGTGTTTGGAGCGCTAGCCTTGGAAAATCTTTCGATCAATAGTGGCTTGCTAATTTTTAAAAATCTACGAATCGATGGATTTTGGCTAAGTACCTGGATTGAAGAGCTTCCTGCTGAGCAACGAATGAAGGCTTTTCAACGGGTATTCGGGTTTTTGATGCAAGATGATTCCAAGGCGGATGTTGCGGCAACTTACCCTTTGTCTGAGTTTAAAGCGGCATTAGATGCTTACGAGCAAGCAGGAAGAAATGGAAAAATCCTACTTGTCAGTGAATAGTTAGGTGAATTTGAACAGCTAATTTTAGGATTATCGCCATATTTGCAATCGAACAGTTAAGAGATCAACCATGAATTGGGAAAAATTAGACCAAGAGCTTACCGAAATTGTACAACAACGGATTCAGCTAAGCGCTTTGGAGTATAGCGACGAAAACTACGACGATCTAGAAGAGCAATTGCATGATCTCGAAGATGACTTTAATGAAAATTACGAAGCGATATTGGCTCCTGAATTGGAGAAAATCTATACCAAATTAAAGTCTGACACAGATGTATTGCTACCTACGGCCTACTTGGCCAATCACTACCAAGAAATGCTTCCCGATGCAAGAGGTAGCATTACCTATGAGGTGAGTGGGGAACAGGGAGTGCCTATTGAATCCGATGAACTCGGTAAAGTAGATATGCGAATTGTATTGATTCCCAATCCCGTTCGATTTGTATTGCTGGTCAACGGCAAACAATTGAAAGAATTGTGGAAAAGCAGATAAAAAAAGGGGCGAAGGCCCCTTTTTTATTAAAATAAACTTGCTTGAACCACCTGAGGTTTAGTTGCCTGTATGGTTCCTTTCAACATGTCTTGCATCAATTTGAGGAAACCTCGCTGCCATGCCTCTGGGCTTATCTTGGTTTCTTTTCCTTCAAACGATATGGGTCCTTCCATTTTTTCATAGCCCAAAGCCATGCTCCAGATGGTGTAAAAAGTGATCTCTGCTTGTAATTCAGGACGTATACTTCCGTCCTTTATTCCTTGTGACACGATTTGTATACCCAAACGAGTAGGCTCTAGTTGAATTTCCAATAATTTGTGGAAATGGATGGAGTCCAAAATCAAGGGATTGATTTGTGATTTCAACGCTGGGTTGCTGTATTTTTTTAGCAAGTCCAAAAAATGAATGATGGATTGGTAGTACACGGGATGATCTTTCTCAAACTTCCAGATGCGTTGTACCAGGTCGGTCAGCATTTCTAATCCATTTTTTCCTTTGGCACGGAGCGTATCTCGAAACTCATCCTTTAGCAGATCAAAGGCCTTCTTGGTTAGTGCCATGAAAAGGTCCTCCTTGTTCTTGTAATAGAAATAGGTCAACCCTTTACTAATCCCTGCTTTTTTGGATACATCCTCCATGCGGGTAGCTATAAAGCCTTGAGTAGTAAACAAGGCAATAGCTGCATCTAAGATTAGTTTTTCTTTATTTTTTTCGCCTGCCATTGGAGATGTGTAGCTTAATTGACCTAGCCCAAATATATTAAATCTTAGTCAAAAATTAAGAATTGAATATAAGTCAAATTCTACTCAATCGAAATTTTTTGAGTGCCCTTCTCTCAAAAAGCATGTCTTAAGGAAGAATTTCGACGATTACATAATTCTTTTTCCCTTTTTGAACTAACAAGTATTTTCCTTGAAGTAGGGAGAAAGTAACCGGAGCAAGGGGATCTGCAACTTTTTCTTTATTGATGCTGACACCTCCACCTTGAATCATCTTTCGAGCTTCCCCTTTGGAAGGGAAGAGCTCAAAATTTGTCTTTTCTCCAAGGAGGTCAAGAATGTTTTCAAGTTGAGCGAATACATCATGACTCAATTGCACCTGGGGAACTCCTTCAAAAACGGCAAGAAAAGTACGCTCATCAAGTGATGCTAAATCCTCGGTTGAGGACTTACCAAAAAGAATTTCAGAGGCCTTGACTGCCATCTCGTAATCTTCGGTGCTATGCACCATGCAGGTGACCTCTCTTGCAATTTCTTTTTGCAAAAGGCGCAAATGTGGGGCCTCAGCATGTTCCTTTTCTAGTCTTTCTACGGTACCTTGATCGAGAACCGTGAAAATTCGAATGTATTTGGAAGCATCGGCATCCGAGACGTTCAACCAAAATTGATAAAATGCGTAAGGCGAGGTCTTTTCTGGATCTAGCCACACCGAACCTCCTTCTGTTTTTCCAAACTTGGTTCCATCTGCTTTGGTGATCAAGGGAACGGTCAAGGCAAAAGCACTTCCACCGCCCATTCTACGGATCAATTCCGTTCCGGTCACAATATTTCCCCATTGGTCAGAACCACCCAATTGGATGGTGCAGTTTTCATTTTTCCAAAGGTGGTAGAAATCGTAGCCTTGAATCAATTGGTAGCTAAATTCAGTAAATGAAAGTCCATTTCCGTCTTCCAAGCGTCTTTTTACGCTATCCTTGGACATCATGTAGTTGACCGTAATGTGCTTGCCTACATCACGAATAAAGTCCAAGAAGCTGAATTCAGAGATCCAATCGTAGTTATTGACTAGGCGTGCATTATTTTTCTGATTGCCAGAAAAGTCCAAAAATTTAGCCAATTGCTTTTGAATGCATGCCACATTGTGATCCAGAGTAGGCTTATCCAACAAATTTCGTTCGGCTGATTTGAAAGATGGATCTCCAATCATCCCAGTAGCACCACCAACTAGCGCAACTGGCTGATGACCTGCTCGTTGAAAATGCAATAAGGTCATCACCCCAACCAAATGTCCGATGTGAAGCGAATCTGCTGTAGGATCAAAACCCAGATAAGCAGAGGCCATTCCTTTGGCAAGGTGCTCTTCTAGTTCTGGTGTCATGTCTTGGAGCATGCCTCTCCATTTCAGTTCTTGTATAAATGAATTCATCGGTTGGGTAGTGGGATAAGGCTACAAATATAAAGGCTTGCGGGTAGGATTGAAATTATTGGGGGCATTCCACTAAAAATGCTGCGCTACTTGTTCTTCCAAACCCGTGGTGTTGGGTTTCCATCTGGAACTTATTTCTTTAAAAGAAAAAGGGGTGATTCTAAGCTAGAAACACCCCTTTTCAGTTGATGGCTACCCTTAAGCGGTCCTCAACTTAATGATTCCAGTGGCGTGCAAAAGCTTGACAATGGGGTAGGTAGGGTCAAACTCATACCATTTAACCGCAAAATTGGGGCGGTTTGGAAGTTTATGGTGGTTGTTTTGGAATAATTCTCCTAGCATCAACACATCAAGCAAAAGCGAGTTTTTGGATTTGTCGTTGTTGTCAAAATT